>NZ_JAELTR010000038.1:0-40376 GCF_016428945.1 Chromobacterium sp. ASV23 | reverse complement strand
GTCGGCTATCGCCAGGCCTGGGAGCATCAGGATGGCTTATATGGCTACGACGACTTCATCGAACGCGGCATCGCCGCCACCCGCCAGCTGGCCAAACGCCAGCTGACCTGGACGCGCAGCCTGGAGGTGATTCCGGTGGACGCGCAGCAGGAGGGTTTGGCCGATCTGCTGTCCACCGCCGTGGCAGACTTCCTGGCCGGTCGCCCCGCAGCGGACGCTTTGCGTTACAACGGGGATTTCTGAATGAAAGACGGCAGCACCAAGCTGCCGTCTTTGATCGTCGATCAAGTCTATCTGGGGCTGACGCTCATGCGCAGGGTATGGGTCCAGTCATGATCGCTGGCCGATACCACATTGTCGTACAAAGCGTAAGTCATCCCCTCCCCCGGCCACGGATTCATCATGTAGACGTAATTGCCGCTGCTGCCGCTCTGGTAGCCGCGGCCTACGATGAAATGGCCGCCGCCGCTGGTCCAGCCATAACGGATCACAAAGGGCCGGCTGGCCTGGATGTCCTGCTGCACATGCGTCCAGGACAGATAATCGTAGACCGTGTAGTTGGACACGCCCCAGTTGGTCAGGATGTCCTGCAGGCTGCCTCCGCCGCCGAACATATTATTGGGGCTGTTGGCGTCGCTGTTCCAGTTGAAGTTGCTGTTGCCGCAAGCGTAGTTGATGCCGAATGCCCAGTTGACGATGGCGCACTGGCTCGGCGTCTGCTTGTACCAGGCCAGCACCGCCTTGCTGGAGCCGGCCCAGCACCATTGGCTATGCTCCTGCACCGTCAACGGCACGCCCAGCACCTTGCTGTCTGCCTGCGCGGCAACGGCGCCGGCCAGCATGGCCGCCGCCAGAATGGTCTTGCCCAGATGCATGTTCATCATGATGGCCTCCCCTCAGCGCCAGCTGGAAAGATTGCTGCGCACCGCGGCGCGCAGCGGTTCGAGCAACTGCGCGCCGTCCAGCAGGACAGCGCCGCCATCGGCCTGGCGTTGCAGTTGCAGCGACGCATTGGCTGAAGTCAGCGCGGCGAAGCGCGGCTTGCCGCCGGCCGGCGTCACCTCCAGAAAGTCCGATTGCGCCTGGTATACCCGCAGGAAACGGGTGGCAGCCTGGCCGCCATCGCCATAAGCCGCGCGCAACGACTCCAGATCCTTAGCCAGCCCGGCCGCGCCATAGGACACCGCTTGCCAACGGCCCGCCACCTTCTCCACCGTCACCAGGCCAACCGGCCGCTGTTGCTGATACACGGTGAAGCGCCAGGCGCCGGTGGGCGCCATTTGGCGGCTGAGATCGGCATCGTTCGCCAACAGTTGTTGCGGCGTCACGCTGTATACCGGAAAACCGGCACCGACGCGCAAAGACGCCAGCGCGCGGCCATCCGCCACATCCAGCGGAAAGCCCTCCGGCAGACGATTGCCGAACGCCTGCCCGTTCTGCCTGACGAAAGCGGCCAGGCCTTGCCTGGCCGCCGCCGCGGCGCCGGTTTGCTGCTCGGCCAGTTGCGCGGCGGATAAGGACGCCGCATGGGTCGGCGCGATGCCGCCGGCGAGAACGGCCAGGCCCAGCCAGGCCGCCATGATCACGGATTTCGACTGCATATTTCGACTCCCCAGAGTTGGAACGCGTTTGCAGTTCAACACCCGCCCATGAAATACCATGAGCATACCGATAGTCATAGCAGCAGAAATTGCGCGTCCCAATCCGTGGAAAAACATACATCTCATTGATTTATTTTGAAAAATATCGACAATTCAGTCGCTTGATGCATGGTATTAAAGTGGTCTGTCAGAACAAACCTGCCCGTAAGGTCAGCATCGGAACTGTCGCCAAGCTCATATTGCCCCAGGCCTGAGAAGGGGACTGATGCGCGTCGCAGCGCGTTGGATTATCGGATTGGCCGCACAGCGCCCGCTGTCCGTCATCGACTGATGGCAAACACGCAAAACAAAGCCCCGCGTTTGACCGCGGGGCATTTGCATCAAGCCGCACTCAATGCTGCGGCAGCGGCTGCAAACGCCGCAGCCACAAAGCCACCGCCAACAGCAGCAACAAACCGCCAGCCAGCACTGCGGCCACGCCATGCCAGCCGCCGCGCCCCCACATCAGGCCGGACAGCGAGCCATACACGCTGGACCCGAGGTAATAGCAACTCAGATACAGCGCCGCAGCCAATCCCTTGGCCTCCCTTGCCCGCAGCCCTATCCAGCTGCTGGCCACAGAATGGCCGGCGAAGAAGCCGAAAGTGAACAAGGCGATACCGGGCACCATCAGCCATAAGGTATCGGCCAAGGTCAGCGCCAGGCCAGCCAGCATCATCGCCACCATCAGCCACAACACATTGCGGCGACCCAGCCTGTCGGCCAGCCGGCCCACCCAGGCCGACGACCAGATGCCCACCACATACAACGAGAACACCAGCGCCAGCATGCTCTGGCTCAGGTGAAACGGCGCGGCAAGCAGGCGGAAGCCAAGGTAGTTGTAGAGGCTGACAAAACACCCCATGAGCAGGAAAGCCGTCAGGAACAGCCAGGGCAGCCCCCCATCTCGCAGAATCGCCTTTCCCTCCAGCCGCATGCGGGTGAAATCATGCTCGCGCGGCTGGAAATGGCGCGACGGAGGCAACCAGCGCCAGAACAGCCAGGCGCCCACTCCGCCTAACAAGGCCAAAGCCAGCACCGCGCCGCGCCAGCCGAAATGATCGGCCAGCACCGATGCCAGAAACCGGCCGCACATGCCGCCCAGCGCGTTGCCGGCGATATACAGCCCCATGGAGTGGCCCAGCGACTTGCCATCGACCTCCTCGCTCAGATACGCCATCGCCACCGCCGGCAAGCCGGCCAAGGCAATGCCAAACAAGGCGCGCAGCCAGATGAACTGCCCGAAACTGCCGACAAAGACCGACAGCAGCATCAATAGCGCGCCCAGCGCCAGCGCGCCATTCATCAAGGCGCGGCGGCCGAAACGGTCCGACAGCAGGCTGGCCGGGATCAGGCTCAACGCCAGCGTGCCGGTGGACATCGACACCACGCCGCTGGCGGCGGCGGGCGTCAGGCCAAAGTCGTGAGCAAACACCGGCATCAGGGGCTGGGTGCAGTACAACATGGCGAAAGTGCAGAAGCCGCCGACAAACATGGCGCGGGACGTGGCGCGAAACGCCGGGCTGCCAGCATGCAGCTTGCCGACAGGCGATGCGGCAGCGGCGGTAAGCGATGGGGGCAAGACAGTAGCGGAAAGGGGGGTGGACACAGCGACAATCTCATGAAACTGACGACACCGTCAGCTTAGGCTTGGCCATTACAGCAGTCCAATATATATTTAACCAATCATTGATACTTATAAAATATCAATTATGGAACTGCGACATCTGCGCTATTTCCTGGCGGTAGCCGAGGAGCTGCACTTCACGCGCGCCGCCGAACGCCTGCACATCGGCCAGCCGCCCTTGAGCCAGCAAATCCAGGCGCTGGAAGCGGAGCTCGGCGTGGCCTTGTTCCGCCGCCACCAGCGCAAAGTGGAGCTGACCGCCGCCGGCCGCCAGTTTCTCCCCCGCGCGCGGCAGATTCTGGCCGACAGCACCGCCGCCATGGCCGCCGCCCGTCGCGCGGCCGATGGCGAAATCGGCGAGCTGCGCATCGGCTTCACCTCCTCGCTGCCGCTCACCCCCATATTGCACCACAGCCTGCAGCACTACCGCGCCGCATACCCAAACGTCAGGCTGACGCTGCGCGAAATGTTCACCGCCGGCCAGTTCGACGCGCTGGAGCGCGGCCAGCTGGACCTGGGCTTCGTCCGCTTCAACGGCCCCGCGCCCAGCGCGCGGATTCAAGTCAGGGAGTTGCACCGCGACCGCCTGCTGGCCGTGCTGCCGCGCGCGCACCCGCTGGCGCAAGCCGGCAGCGTGGCGCTGGCCGAACTGGCGCGCGAGCCATTGATCGGCTATCCGCAGGAATCCGGCGCCGGCCTGCGCGACGTGATCCTGCAACTGGCGCGGCAAAATGGTTTGGAATTGAACGTGGTGCAAGAGGCGGGCGAGGCGATCACCCAGATCGGGCTGGTGGCGGCAGGCGTCGGCATCGCCATCCTGCCCTCCCCGCTGGAGTGCGTGCAGCTTCCCGCGGTGCGCTACGTGCCGCTGTCCGACCACGACGCCTATCTGGCGATGGGCATCGCCACGCGGCGCAATGAGGATTCGCCGCTGGTGGCCAATTTTTTGGCCGGAGTGGAGACTGAAAACTAACCCCTGCGCAAAAACTGCTGATGCCAGCGCGTGCGCGCGGCGCGCGCTTCGCTGAACAATTGATTCAGACTGGCCGCGTCGCCCTGCTCCAGCAAGGCTGACAAGCGCTCCAGGCTGGCGCGGTAGTTCGCCAGCTCGGCCAACAAGGCGTCGCGGTTGGCCAGGCTGATGTCGGTCCACATTTCCGGATGGCTGCCGGCGATGCGGGTGAAATCGCGGAAACCGGTGGCGGCAAAGTCGAAGCAGCGTTCGGCGTCGGCTTTGGCCGCCACCTGATCGACATAGGCGAAGGCCAGCAAATGCGGCAGGTGGCTGACGCTGGCGAACACCGCGTCGTGTTCGGCGGCGCTCATGGCGTGGATTTCCGCGCCGCAGGCGCGCCACAGCTCGGCCACGGTCTCGGCCGCCTCAGGCCGCGTCTCGTCCAGCGGCGTCAGCACCACGCGGCGGTTCTCGTACAAGCCATACTGCGCGGCGGCGGCGCCGGACAGGTCCGACCCGGCGATCGGGTGCGCCGGCACGCACCAGGACAGATGCTGCGGCAGATGTTCGCGGTACAGCGCGACCACGTCGCTCTTGGTGCTGCCGCCGTCTGTGACGATGGCGCCCGGCCGCAGCCCCGGCGCCAGCGCCCGCATCAGCGCGCCCATCTGCCCCACCGGCGCGGCCAACAGCACCATGTCGGCGCGATGGGCCACGCTGGCGATGTCCTGCGTCACCTCGTCGGCCACGCCAAGCGCCAGCGCATTCTCCAGATTGGCCAGCGTGCGGCCCACGCCGATGACCCGGCGCACCCGGCCGGCGCGCTTGAGCGCCAGCGCGAACGAGCCGCCGATCAGGCCGACGCCCGCCACCACCAGCGTGTCTATCTGCTGCTGCACCTGCATCCCCCTTGTTCTGCCGCCACCCGCGCGGCGCGAAGGTCTATCATAAGCGATTTTCCCGATCAGGCCAGTCTGGAGACCGACATGACCGTCACGCTGTATTGCTATTTCAAAGTCGAAACCGATGCCGAGGCCCAGCTGCAAAGGCTGCGCGCGCTGCAGGGCGAACTGGCCGCCGCCGGCTGGACGGGCGAACTGCTGCGGCGCTGCGACGACGAAACGACCTGGATGGAGGTGTATGCCGGCATCGATGACCGGGATGCCTTCCGCGGCGTCTGGCAGGCCGCGCGCCAGCGTCACAACTTGGTCATGCCGGCACATGAGGAATGGTTCCGGCCGCTGTAGGCAAGAAAAAGGCCGGGCAAACGCCCGGCCGAAAGAAACACGATTTACGAGAGAAACCGAAACTCAATGCCCGGCTTGCGCCATGGCGACTCGGTCATGGCAAACAATATACCGAACGCGGCCGCCTCCACCAAATCACTTGTTCTGCTTTGCAAATCACCGTTAACCGTTTTGCATGGCAGGTTCAGCCCGCAGCGTCAGCCGCTCCACCCACAGCGCGATCACGCCGTCGCCCGCCACATTGCAGGCAGTGCCGAAGCTATCCTGCGCCAGATACAACGCGATCATCAGCGCCAGCGCGGCCTCGGGAAAACCCAGCACGCTGGACAGGATGCCCAGCGCCGCCATCACGCCGCCGCCGGGCGCGCCCGGCGCCGCCACCATGGTCACGCCCAACAGCAAGATGAATGGCAGCATGACGTCCCAACCCGGCAACGCCAGGCCCGGCGTCATCAGCATCACCGCCGTGGCGCAGCTGACCAGAGTGATGGTGGAGCCGCACAGGTGGATGGTGGCGCACAAGGGCATCACGAAGTTCACTACCGGCGAGGCCACCTTCATATTGCCGGCCGAGCGCAGCGCCACCGGAATGGTGGCGGCGGACGACATGGTGCCCAGCGCGGTGAAGTAGGCCGGCAGCATGGCGCGCAGCAGCGAGAGCGGATTGCGCCCCAGCAACAGGCCGCTGACGCCGTACAGCAGCGTCAGCCACAGCGCGTGCAGGCCGATGGCCAACAGCAGCACTACGGCAAAGGTCTGCAAGGTGGCGAAAGCCGTGCCGGCGGCAGCCATGTCCGCGAATACGCAGGCGATATAAGCCGGCAGCAGCGGCACCAGCACGCGGGCCAACACCTTCTCGACGATGTCCTTGCCCTGCTCCGCCAGCTCATGCAGGCGCGTCGCGCCGGTGGCGGAAATGCCCAGCCCGAAGACAAAGGCCAGGGTCAGCGCCGTCATCACATCGAACAAGGGCTTGATCTCCAGCTTGAATAGCGGCGCGATGGCGCTGGCCGCAACCGGCGCCTGGGCCGCCTCGCCCACCCACTGCGGCAACACTGTCGACGCGGCGCCGAAGGCCAGCGCGCCGGACAGCACGGTGGAGCCATAGGCCAGGCCGACGGTCCAGCCCAGCATGCGGCCGGAGCCGCTCTCCAGCGACGCGATGCCGTGCATGATGTAGAACACGATGATCAGCGGAATCATGAAACCGATGAATTGGCCGAACAGGCCCTTGAAGGTCAGCAGCAAGGATTGCGCCGGGTCCGGCGCGTACAGACCGAGCAATATGCCCAGCGCCATGCCGGCCAGCAATTTCAGAATCAATTTCAAAACACGACCTCTTTGTCCGTTGTATCAGCCCATATCCGCCGCGCGCAGGCAAAGCATCCCCGCTCCGGCTCGGCCGGATGGCATGCGATGAGGGGAGACCCGCCGAGACGGCAGGCGGAACGCGGCGCCGGTTTGTCCCTCCGGCGCCAGGCTTCAGGCTTGTTGTAACAAGGCTTGCCGCAATGCTTGCAGCAAAGGGGAAGGCGTCCAGACGCGCTCGCCCAAGCGGGCCAGCGGCCAGATGCCCATCAGGCTATTGGAGAGAAAGGCCGCGTCAGCGTCAATCAAATCGGCGACGGAAAGTCGCTTTTCTATAAATTCAAGTCCGAAATCAGCAACATTGTCGGTCAACCAATCTCGCACCGCGCCGTTCACGCCGTTGCGATCCAGCCGGGGCGTCAGCAGCTGCCGCCCGCGCAGCAGGTAGACATTGCTCATGGTGCCTTCGACCAGCCAGCCGTCCTGATCCAGCAACAGCCCTTCCTGAATGGCCGGGTCGTCCCATTCGGAGCGGGCCAGCACGCTCTCCAGACGGTTCAGGTGCTTGATGCCGGCCAGAGCGGGCTGGATGGATAGGCGCAGCTCGCACCAGCGCGCTGTCACGCCCTGCTCGCCATATTCTTGCGGGTAGCCCTGCCATGGCGAAACCGACACGATGCGCGTGGACGCCGCAGCAGCCGGCATCGCATAGCCGCGCGCGCCCGCGCCGCGCGTCAGCACGATCTTGGCCACCGCCAACTCGTGCTGGCGCCCCAGCGCCATCAGCTCGTCGAGCAGCAACTGCTCGTCCGGCGCTTCCAGCCGCAGCCGCGCCGCGTCGTGGGCCAGCCGCGCGTACTGCCAGCGCCATATCCACGGCCGGCCGCGGCGCAGCTGCAGGGTGCGGAACACGCCGTCGCCGTAATTGAAGCCGCGATCCAAGGCGGAGACCATTTCGCCCGGCAGGCCGTTGATCAGCATGGCCATCAAGCCTGCTCCACGCCCAGCGCTCTGAGCAGGCCGCGCGCCTTGTGGCGGGTTTCCATCAGCTCGCGCTCGGGATCGGAGTCGGCCACGATGCCGCCGCCGGCGCGGAAGCGCAGCTGGCTGCCCTCCTGCATGAAGGTGCGGATCAGGATGTTGAAATCCATGCTGCCGTCGCGGTTCAGATAACCCAGGCTGCCGGTATAGGCGCGGCGGGCGCCGTTTTCCAGCTCGCGGATGATCTGCATGGTGCGCACCTTGGGACAGCCGGTGATGGTGCCGCCGGGGAACAGCGCGCGCAGCACGTCCGCCGGCGCGACATCGTCGCGCAGCCGGCCGCGCACATTCGATTCGATATGGTGGACATAGGCGTAGCTGGCCACCGCCATCAGCTCGTTGACTTCCACCGTGCCCGGCCGGCAGATGCGGCCTAGATCGTTGCGCTCCAGATCGATCAGCATCACGTGCTCGGCGCGCTCCTTGATGCTGCTGATCAGCCGCTGCTTCAGCGCGGCGTCTTCCGCCGGGTCCGGCGAGCGCGGATGGGTGCCGGCGATCGGCCGCGTTTCGGCCCAGCCCTGCTGCACGCGCACCAGGCGCTCCGGCGACGAACTGACGATCTGCGCCTCGCCAAAGTCCGCCAAGGCCGAGAACGGCGCCGGGTTGGCCCGGCGCAGCGCGGCGTACAGATCCGGCGCGGCGATGCCGTCGGCCAGCTCGGCGCGCCAGCCGCGCGAGATGTTGACTTGAAACACGTCGCCTTCGTAGATGTAGCGCTTGAGGCGGACCACCGCGTCGGTGTACCACTCGGGCGGGTCTTCTTCCAGCGCGTTCAGCGCGACCGCCGCCGGTTCAAAAGCCGGACGCGCGCTGACCAGGCGCTCCAGCCGATGCCAGTCCTCGGCGGTCTCGCCGACCAGCCAGGCTTCGTTGTGGACGCGGTCCACCAGCACCGCCGCCGGCGTGCGCGCCCATACCGCCAACGGAAAACTATCGGGCAAGGCGGCCGGCACCCGCGGCTCGAACTCGGACAACAGATCGTAGGCGAGATAGACGAACCAGCCGCCGACAAACGGCAGGGCATGCGGATTGGCCACCGGCCGCGGCTGGAAGGCGCGCATCTGCTCGAGAAACGCCTGGCCCTCGCCGCTGCGGAACACGCGCCGCTCGCGCTGCATCAGCAGCAGATCCCAGCCGCTATCGCCGGACGACTGCATCAAATACGGGAAATTCTCGCGATCGGAAACGTGCAGCGCCAACAAGTCGGGAATGAAATCGAGTTTCTGCGTGAACATCGGGAGTCCTGGGCCGGCAAGGCCCGGCACTGATTTACGACCTCCGCCGGCCAACCTTGCGCACGGCGGCGGAAAAAAGAAAAACCGCTGCGAGTGTAGCGCAGCGGTTCGGCCTGTCAATCGCTTGCGCGACGGTTTTACACGCGCTTGAACACCAGCGTGCCGTTGGTGCCGCCAAAACCGAAGGAATTGGAGATACCCACGTCGATCTTCATTTCACGCGCGGTGTTGGCCACGTAATCGAGATCGCAACCCGCTTCCAGATCCTGCTCGACGAGATTGATGGTCGGCGGCGAGATCTGGTTGTGGATGGCCAGAATGGTGTAGATCGCCTCCACGCCGCCGGCGCCGCCCAGCAAGTGGCCGGTCATGGACTTGGTGGAATTGACCACCAGCTTGCCGGCGTGGTCGCCGAACGCCATCTTGATGGCGTTGGTCTCGTTGGCGTCGCCCAGCGGCGTGGACGTGCCGTGCGCGTTGACGTACTGCACCTGGTCGGCGTTGATGCCGGCGTCGCGCAGCGCGTTGGCCACGCCGCGGGCCGGGCCCTCGGCATTCGGCGCGGTGATGTGATACGCGTCCGAGCTCATGCCGAAGCCGATCAGCTCGGCGTAAATCGTCGCGCCGCGCTTCACCGCATGCTCATACTCTTCCAGCACCAGCACGCCGGCGCCCTCGCCCATCACGAAGCCGTCGCGGCCCTTGTCCCAAGGACGGGACGCGCCTGCCGGATCGTCGTTGCGGGTGGACAGCGCCTTCATCGCGGCGAAGCCGCCGATGCCCAGGCGCGAGATCGCTCCCTCGGCGCCGCCGGCCACCATGATGTCGGCGTCGCCGTACTGGATCAGGCGCGCGGCGTCGCCTATGCAGTGCGCGCCGGTGGTGCAGGCGGACACGATGCCATAGGACGGCCCCTGGAAGCCTTTCAGGATGGACACCTGGCCGGCGATCAGGTTGATCAGCGAACCCGGAATGAAGAACGGACCGATCTTGCGCGGGCCGCCTTCCATCAGCGCCACACCGGTGTCCTCGATCAGCGGCAAGCCGCCGATGCCGGAACCGATATTGACGCCGACGCGGGTCTTGTCCAGCCCCGGGATGTCATCCAGGCCGGCATCGGCGATGGCCTGGAGGGCCGCGGCGATGCCGTAGTGGATGAACAGGTCGTTGCGACGCGCCTCCTTCGGCGAGATGTATTGGGCGATGTCGAAATCCTTGACTTCGCCCGCGATCTGGCACGCCATGTCGCTGGCGTCGAAACGGGTGATCTTGGCTATGCCGCTCTTGCCGGCCAGCAAATTGGCCCAACCGGTGGCGACATCATTGCCGACCGGGGACACATGGCCCAGGCCGGTGACTACTACTCTGCGTTTGGACACGAAGAATCTCCGTGAGAGATGGGAGGGCAGTCTCCCGTTGAAACCAAGCGAGTCGATTGCGCAAGCGCGCAATTCAAACGCACGTTTGGAATCCTCATAACAAAAGAACCTCTGCGGGCGAGCCGAAGCAGCACCGGGCAGAGGTCCTGGTCCCGAAGAAAGGGATTATTTGTTCAGATGAGCGGTGACGTAGTCGATGGCTTGCTGAACGGTCGTGATCTTCTCGGCCTCTTCGTCCGGAATTTCGCACTCGAACTCTTCTTCCAGAGCCATTACCAGCTCAACGGTGTCGAGCGAGTCGGCGCCCAGATCGTCCACGAAGGAGGACTCGGTCTTCACTTCGGCTTCGTTCACGCCCAGTTGTTCGGCGACGATCTTCTTAACGCGCGCTTCGATGTTTTCCATTTGTTTAAACCCTTGACCTTTCTGATTCGGGATCACAAAACCCCGGTATTCTACAAAAAAAAATTAGAGCAGCCTACCTAAATCTCATCCGGACATTTGCCGGACCAGTTTATGGCATCAGCATGCCACCATTTACATGCAATGTCTGACCCGTGATGTACGCGGCCCGATCCGACGCCAAAAATACAACGGCATCGGCAATATCTTTGGCATCGCCCAGACGGCCAAGGGCGATCTGCCCCACCAGCGCCTCGCGCTGCGCTTCCGGCAGCGCGCGGGTCATGTCGGTGTCGATGAAGCCCGGCGCGACGCAGTTGACGGTGATGTTGCGGCTGCCGACCTCGCGCGCCATGGACTTGGTGAAGCCCATGATGCCCGCCTTGGCGGCGGCGTAGTTGGCTTGGCCGGCGTTGCCCATCGCACCCACTACGGAAGCGATGTTGATGATGCGGCCGCTGCGGGCCTTCATCATGCCGCGCATCACGGCCTTGGACGTCTTGAACACCGACTTCAGATTGGTGTCCATGATGGCGTCCCAATCATCTTCTTTCATCCGCATCAACAGGTTGTCGCGGGTGATGCCGGCATTGTTGACCAGCACGGCGATGGCGCCGAATTCCTTCTCCACCGTGTCCACCAGCGCCTCGACTGCGCCCGCCTCGGTCACGTTCAGCACGCGACCGGCGCCGCCCTTGCCGGACAGACGCTCATGGATCGCAGCCGCGCCGGATTCCGACGTAGCGGTGCCGATGACAATCGCGCCTTCGGCGACCAAGGCGTCGGCGATGGCCGCGCCAATGCCGCGGGACGCGCCGGTCACCAGCGCTACTTTGCCCTGCAGACTCATCAATATGTCTCCTTATGGTCGGCGTCCGCCCCATGCAGGGCAAATCGCCGCGGGCCGGCCTCAGGCCAACCCGCTGTCAATGGGTGCTCAGGCCAGCTCGGCGCTGGCGGCCTCCAGCGAGGCGCGATCGGTCAAGGTCAGGCACTTGACGTTGCCGTCGATGCGCTTGGCCAAGCCCGCCAGCACCTTGCCGGGACCGCATTCCGCCATCAGCAGGATGCCGTCGCCGGCCAGCTTCTGGATGGTTTCGGTCCAACGCACCGGCATGTACAGCTGACGAGTCAGCGCGTCGCGGATTTGCGCCGGGTCGCTGTAGCTGGCCACATCGGCATTGTGCAGTACCGGAATGGCCGGCACGTTCAGGTTCACCTCACGCAGCGCCTCGGCCAGGCGTTCGGCGGCCGGGCGCATCAGCGAGCAGTGCGACGGCACGGAAACCGGCAGCGGCAGCGCGCGCTTGGCGCCCTTGGCCTTGCAAGCTTCCATCGCCCGCTCCACCGCGGCCTTGTGGCCGGCGATCACCACCTGGCCCGGCGAGTTGAAGTTGACCGGCTCCACCACCTCGCCCTGCGCAGCCTCCGCGCAAGCGGCGCGGATGTCGTCGTCGGAGAGGTTCAGGATGGCGGCCATGGCGCCAGTGCCCGCCGGCACGGCGGCCTGCATCGCTTCCGCGCGCAGGCGCACCAGCTTGATGGCTTCGGCGAACGGCAGCGCGCCAGAGGCCACCAGGGCGGTGTACTCGCCCAGGCTGTGGCCGGCGACTACCGCCGGCTGCTTGCCGTTCAGCTCCTGCCACGCCAGATACGTGGCGTAACCGGCGGCCAGCATGATGGGCTGGGTGTTGACGGTGGCGTTGATGGCATCGGCGCTATCCGCCTGCAACATGGCCCACAGATCGACCGACAGCGCACTGGAAGCCTCTTCGAAGGTATGCTGCACGACCGGCAGATCGGCGAAGCCATCCATCATTTTCAGGCTCTGCGAGCCTTGACCGGGAAACAGAAATGCAAAAGTCATTGTCGACTCCACTGAATTCGACGCAAAGGATGACGCAAGACGCCCCTCGCTGCCAAGCCCGCCGATCAAAAAAACCGCTGATAATCGGCGAATCGGCAGCGAAATGCGTTTTTCGCGTCATCCGCTTATCAAAAGATCAGCAGCGCGGCGCCCCAGGCGAAACCGCCGCCTATCCCCTCCAGCAGCACAGTCTGTCCGCGCTGGATGCGGCCATCGCGCACGGCGACGTCCAGCGCCAGCGGGATGGAGGCCGCCGAGGTATTGCCCTGCTCCGGCAAGGTGACGATGACCTTGTCCATGGACAAACTCAGGTGTTTGGCGGTGGATTCGATGATGCGCAGATTGGCCTGGTGCGGCACCAGCCAATCGACGGCGGATTTCTCCACGCGGGCCTCGGCCAGCGTGGACATGGCGATCTCCGACAAGGACTTGACGGCGAATTTGAATACCGCCGGACCGTCCATGTGCAGATACGGCATGCCCTGGATCTTGCCGCCGGAAATCTGCGCCGGCGTATTCAGCAGGCCCTGGTAACGGCCATCGGCCGCCAGCTTGGCATGCAGGATGCCCGGCTCGTCGGATGCGCCCAGCACGACTGCGCCGGCGCCGTCGCCGAACAACACGCAGGTGCGGCGGTCATCCCAATCCAGCACGCGCGACATGATCTCCGCCCCCACCACCAGCGCCTTCTTCGCCATGCCGCTCTTGATATAGGCGTTGGCGGTGTTCAGCGCATAGATGAAGCCGGCGCAGACGGCCTGCACGTCAAACGCAGGCACGCCGGGCAGACCCAGCTTTTCCTGCAGAATGCAGGCGGTGCTGGGAAAGATCATGTCCGGGGTGGTGGTGGCGACGATGATCAGGTCGATCTCGTCCTTGTCTATGCCAGCGCTGGCGATGGCGGCTTCGGCCGCCCTCAAGGCGAGGTCGCTGGTCTTGTGCTGCTCGTCAGCAATATGGCGCGCGCGGATGCCAGTGCGAGTGACGATCCACTCGTCGCTGGTCTCCACGCGTTCGGCCAATTGCGCATTGGTGAGCACCTGGGACGGCAGATAGCTGCCGGTGCCGAGAATGCGGGAATAGCCCATGTATGTCAGTTCGCTTCTGCCTCGGATTGCTTGAGGTTGTCTAGTTGTTTAGCAACCCGTTCGGCGATGTGACCAATCACGTCGGAGCCGGCCTCCTCGCATGCCTGCGCCAACGCGTAACGGAATCCTGTGACATCGGCGCCGCCGTGGCTTTTCACCACGATGCCGCGCAGGCCCAGCAAGCTGGCCCCGTTGTAGCGGCGCGGATCGATGCGCTTCTTGAAGAGCGCCAGCACCGGCAGCGCGGCCAGCGCGCACAGGCGCGTCCACCAGCTGCGGCCGAACTCTTCCTTCAGGAATACGGCGAACATGTGCGCCAGCCCCTCAGCTGTCTTGAGCGCCACATTGCCAGTGAAACCGTCGCAGACTACCACATCCACCGTGCCCTTGCAGATGTCGTCGCCTTCCACGTTGCCGTAGAAATTCAGCTCCGACTGGCGCAGCAGTTCGGCAGTCTTCTTGATGTTGTCGTTGCCCTTGATGTCCTCGCTGCCGATATTCAGCAGGCCGACGCTGGGGTTGGTCTTGCCTTGCAGACAAGCCATCAGTTCGGAACCCATGATGCCGAACTGCAACAGTTGTTCTGGGGTGCAATCGACGTTGGCGCCCAGATCCAGCACGCAGGAAGTGCCCTTGACATTGGGCAGCAGCTTGGCGATGGCGGGACGGTCGATGCCCGGAATGGTCTTGAGGACGAAACGCGCGGTGGCCATCAGCGCGCCGGTATTGCCGGCGGAGACGGCGGCCTGCGCCTTGCCTTCCTTGACCAGATTGATCGCCACCCGCATTGACGAATCCTTCTTATTCTTCAGGGCGAGCTGAGGCGCCTCGTCCATGCCCACCACTTGGGTGGCATGCTGGATGAGGATGCGCTCACGCACGGCGCCCGCATGCAGGGACAGTTCCGCCTCAAGGGCTGGCTGGTCGCCTACGAGAATCAGATGGGTGTCGGGGTGGTCTTGCAGGAATTGGATCGATGCTGGGACGGTAACCTTGAGGCCAACGTCACCGCCCATAGCATCAACCGCGACGGTGATAGTCATCAACGAGTGCGGTATAAAGTGCCTACCAAAAAAGGAAAGGAAGTGAGGACGGGGAGATTACTCGCCCTTGGTCTTCACAACCTTGCGGCCACGGTAGAAGCCGTTCGGGCTGATGTGGTGACGCAGGTGGGCTTCGCCGGTGCTGGCTTCAACTGCCAGGGCCGGAGCGGTCAGAAAATCGTGTGCACGATGCATGCCGCGCTTGGACGGGGACTTTTTGTTCTGTTGAACAGCCATGGTCGACTCCTAAGAAATTCAAGTAGATTCTAATGCGAATCAGGGTTACTCGGACTTGGGTCTCTTAAGCGCCGCCAGCACCGCAAACGGGTTGGGCTTGTCAGCCTTGGCGAGCGAGAGAGTATCCCTGCTGCATTCGTCGTGTTTCGGCGAATGCGGCAAGCCCATGATGATTTCGTCTTCGATCAGCGCAATCACGTCCAGTTCGGGTTCGGCGAGAATGGCGTCCAGTTCCTCGTCCTGCTCGCAGGCTCCATCCAGTTTTTCCTGGCTGGCGAACAGCGTGAGCACCGAATCGGTGTCCAGGCTGAACGGCATGCCATCCAGGCAACGCTGGCAGGTGACTTGCAGCGCAGCCGTCAGGCGGATGCGCAGAGCGAGGCGCTGCAATTCGTCGCGAAAGCCGTCGAGCTGGTAGGACACCTCGCCAGAGGTGTCCGACAGGTCGCCATGAACGCGCTCCTCCAGCCCGCCAACCGGCAATGCGCCGGACAGCGAGCGGCCCTCCCGGGCGAACTTGAGCGGATCAATCAAAATCGGTTTAGACATAAACTCCGCATGGTACAATCCATTCCCCTGATTTGTCAAAAGAAACAAGGCAGGCGCAAACCGTCGTCGTCCGCGCCGCGGCAACGGCGCCGCGCCCTGCCGCCACCAGGCTCGAAACATGCACATCGTACTGGCTTCCACTTCCCGCTATCGCCAAGAAATCATCGCCCGCCTGGGCCTGCCTTTCCAAGCCGAACCGCCTATCTGCGACGAGACGCCCCTGCCCGGCGAAACCGCGCTGCAAACCGCGGTGCGCCTGGCCCGCACCAAAGCGCAATCGCTGGCGGGCAAGCACCCGGACGCGCTGATCATCGGCTCCGACCAGGTGGCCTTGCTGGACGGCCAGCAGATCGGCAAGCCCGGCAGCTTCGAAAACGGCGTGGAAATGCTGAAGTGGATGAGCGGCCGCACCGTGGTGTTCCACTCGGCGCTGGCGTTGTACAACAGCCACAGCGGCCGGCTGCAGGAATGCGTCGGCCTCACCCGCGTGACGCTGCGCCAACTGAGCGAAGCGCAGATCCGCAATTACCTGACCCGCGAGCCTGACGCCCTGCATTGCGCGGGCAGCGCCAAGAGCGAAGGACTGGGCGGCGCGCTGCTGGAAAAGGTGGAATCCGACGATCCCAACGCGCTGATCGGCGTGCCGCTGTTCCAATTGATCACCATGCTGGCCAATGAGGGCGTGGAGGTGCTGAAATGAGCGGCACGCTATTCCTGATTCCCGCCCCGCTGGGCGATGAAACCGTCGCCTGGCTGCCGGAAGGCGAGCGCGCCAAGGTCGTGCACATCACCCACTTCGTGGTGGAGGCGGAAAAAACCGCGCGCAAACATTTGAAAGCGCTCGGCGTCGCCACGCCGATCCGCGAGCTGGCCATGAGCACGCTGAACGAGCATACCAAGGAAGCCGACGTCGCCGCCCTGCTCGCCCCGCTGAAGGCCGGCCACGATGTCGGTCTGATCTCCGAAGCCGGCTGCCCGGCGGTGGCCGACCCCGGCGCGCAACTGGTGGCGCTGGCGCACCGCCACGGCATCCGCGTCGAACCGCTGATCGGCCCGTCGTCCATCCTGCTGGCGCTGATGGCCAGCGGCGCCAACGGCCAATGCTTCGCCTTCCACGGCTACCTGCCGGTGGACGCGGCGGAAAAGGCCAAGCGGGTGAAGGAGCTGGAGCACCGTTCGCGCCAGCACAACGAGACCCAGCTCTTCATCGAGACCCCCTATCGCAATAACGCGCTGCTGGCGCAACTGCGCGAGACGCTGGCGCCCAGCACCCGGCTTGCGGTAGCCTGCGACCTGACGCTGCCCACGCAGACCATCGTCAGCCATCGCGTGCAGGATTGGCCCAAGGACGCGCCGGACCTGCACAAGCGCCCAGCCATTTTCGTGATCCACGCCGCCTGAAGAAGCGACGCCATGCCCAAGACCAAGCCCATCATCCAGTCGCTGCTGGATACCGACCTGTACAAGTTCACCATGCTGCAGGTGGTGCTGCACCAATTCCCGGCCGCGCATGGCGAATACGAATTCCGCTGCCGCAATCATCCGGACACGCCGCTGTCGCAACTGAAAGCCCAACTGGAAGAACAACTGGACCTGCTGTGCCAGCTGCGCTTCCAGCAGGAGGAGCTGGCTTACCTGCGCGGCCTGCGCTTCATCAAGAGCGATTTCGTCGATTACCTTGAATTGTTCCACCTGCAACGCCGCTTCATCAGCGTGACGGAGGAAGGCGAGCAGCTGGCCATCCTGATCAAGGGGCCGATGGTGCAAGCGATGTTCTTCGAGATCTTCGTGCTGGCCATCGTCAACGAGCTGTATTTCCGCCCACTAGGCAGCGAAGCCGTACTTGAGGAAGGCCGCCGCCGCCTGGAGGCCAAGATCGCCACCCTGGAACGCTTCCAGCGCGAAGAAGCCGCCAGCCAGCGCTTCCCGCTGCTGATCGCCGACTTCGGCACTCGCCGCCGCTTCAGCCGCGATTGGCAAGCCCATGTGGTGGAGCGGCTGAACCGTGCGCAGCCGCAAATCTTCCGCGGCACCAGCAATGTGCATCTGGCGCGCAAGCTGGGCATCACGCCCATCGGCACCATGGCGCATGAATTCTTCCAGGCCTTCCAGGCGCTGGGCGTGCGGCTGCGCGACTTTCAGAAAGCGGCGCTGGAATCCTGGGTGCAGGAATACCGCGGCGACCTCGGCATCGCGCTGACCGACGTCGTCGGCATGGACGCTTTCCTGGCGGACTTCGATCTGTACTTCGCCAAACTGTTCGACGGCCTGCGCCACGACAGCGGCGATCCTTATATATGGGGCGACAAGGCCATCGCCCACTACCGCAAGCTGCGCATCGACCCGGCCACCAAGATGCTGACCTTCAGCGACGGCCTGACCGTGGACAGCGCGCTGCAACTGCACCGCCATTTCAGCCCGCAGATCCAGGTCAGCTTCGGCATCGGCACCCACTTCACCAACGATATGGGACTGGAGCCGCTGCAGATCGTGCTGAAGCTGGTCAGCTGCAACGGCCAGCCCGTGGCCAAGCTGTCCGACAGCCCCGGCAAGATCATGTGCAGCGACGAAACCTTTCTCGCCTACCTGCGCCAGGTCTTCAAGATTCCCGCTCCGCGCTAGACAGCAAGGCGCGCAAACGCTGGCGCGCCGGCTCGGCCAGCCGGTCGCCGGCCAGCGCCAGCGTCTGCAAACCCATGGCCCGATACGCCGCCCGCGCGGCGGCGTCGGGCAACACCGCCAGATGGCTGGCCACCGTTTCGGCATCGCCGCGCAGGATCGGCCCGGTCAGCGCCTGGTATGGCCCCAAGGCCAGCGCATTGTCCAACGTCTGCCGCATCAAGCCGCCTAGCAGATCGCCCAACAGCTCGGCCGGCACCCCGGCCTGCCGCTCCAAGCCCTCCGCCATCGCCGTCAACGCCACCAGGTAATTGGAGGCCACCGACAAACCGGCGTGATAAGCCGCCTTGCCGCCCGGCGCCAGCCGGAACGGCCGGCCACCCAGCAGCCGCGCCAGCTCTTCCAAACGCCCGCAGGCACGTTCATCGCCTTCCAGGGCGCACAGCGTCCCGGCAAAACCCGCCACCGCACGCTCAGGATCGGCAAAAGAGAATGCCGGATGCAGGCTGGCCAGCCACACCCCCTGCTCCGCCAGCGGCGCCAGCAGCGTGGCCTCGCAGGCGCCGCTGGCATGAAACACCACGCTGCCGGCAGGCACCGCGCCCGTCTTCGCCAAATCAAGCGCGCAGTCGGCAATGACCGCGTCCGGCACCGCTAGCAAATAAAAATCAGCCGGCGCCAGCGCGCGCCAATCCGCCACCACCCGCCCCGCGCCGATGAAGTCGCGCGCCTCAGCCAAGGAGGCCGCATGACGCCCCGCCACATCCGCCACCCGGCAAGCGCCAGACAGATGCGCCAGCCGCGCCAGGCTGCGCCCCACCCGGCCCGCGCCAATCACACTCAGTGCAACCATATATATAGATTTCCATCCGCCAGACATACCCACCCCGGCAAGAATGGCCGGAATGCAACAGTTTCACGCCAAAACACTACTGACAACTTATCAGTTATTTACATTTAAAAACATAAACTTAACACAAACATCTTCATGAAAATGAAACATCATTGGAACAATTGCTCCATTTACATAGCTTTCACTTTCTTTTACTATGTTCGCTAGCGAATTCAAGTAGATGCAATCCGCACCGCCTGGATTCACTTCAAGTCACGTTGATTTTTCAAGCCCGCCCTCAACCGCGGGCTTTTTTTTATGCAATTACAGCCACACCACCATGTAAATCATGGTAAAACGGGATGCCCAGCGCTTTGATGTATTTTTGCAACAGAAAGAAGTAGCCACAAACCCAACATTGCAAACCAATACTATTCAATAACTTACCAGCATCAAAAACGAATTTTCAGTTTGCAGAAACCCAACACAAGTTGCTCATCAGCAACACTCTCCAGCCCTCATAGTTGCATTTTCACAACCCAGCCAATAGCATTTGCTCACATTCCTAAACCAACTAAGGATGACTTGACCATGAAAAAAAGTCTGATCGCCCTGCTGGTAGCCTCCATGCCGGCTGCCGCTTTTGCTGACGTAACCATCTACGGCGCCATCAAGGCCGGTGTAGAAACCTACGACCAAGGCGGCAACACTGCCAAGCAAACCAACATCGACGACCTGGGTTCCCGTATCGGCTTCAAGGGTTCTGAAGATCTGGGCAACGGCCTGAAGGCTATCTGGCAAGTTGAAAGCGGTTTTGCTATCGACGGCAACAGCGACGGCACCAACGCTGGCAAGGCTTACACCGGCGGCAGCACCGGCACCCTGGCAAACCGTAACTCTTTTATCGGTCTGCAAAGCAACCTGGGTACCCTGCGCTTCGGTAACGTGTCCAACTTCCTGGACAGCGACATGGGCCTGGTTGACGCTTGGACGTACAACAGCGCAGCTGCTGGCCTGGGAATCTTCACCCGCGACGCCACCCGCCTGAAGAACTCCGTGCGTTACGACCTGCCGGCTATCGTTCCGGGCCTGACCGCTTCCATGCAGTACGGCACCAAGGAAGGCTCTAAGGGCGTTTCCACCACCAATCTGCCGGCAGATCTGAGCAAGCAAGATCGTGAAACCTACGCTCTGGGCCTGGGTTACGAAAACAGCGGCTTCTTCGGCAAGTACAACTACACGCACCAAAGCCCGGTTGTTACCGGCACTGCGACTGACAAGTTGGGCAATCTGTACACGCTGAATCAAGCCAACGACAAGCACCGCTTGGAAGTGGGCTACAACGCCAACAACCTGTTCGTAGGCCTGGGCTATCAACAAGCCAAGGGTGATGCCTCCATCGTTGGCAGCGCCTGGGGCTCGCTGGTCGATAATGGCGCTTATTACGACAAGAATGCCGTATTCGGCCTGAATGACAAGTTCAAGACCACCGAATACGCTCTGACCGTTGCCTACACTTTCGGTGCCATCACTCCGAAGTTCACTTACGCACACGGCGATGACGTTAAGGTTGGTGGCAACACCATGCACAACACCAAGTACGACCAATACGTACTGGGTGCTGACTACGCCCTGTCCAAGCGCACCACCGTCGGCGCTCAATACGGCGAAATCAAAGTTGGTGGCACCAATCCGGCTACCCAAGCTACTAACCAGAACCTGAAGACCTTCGGCCTGAATATGGTTCACAACTTCTAATTCAACGGTTCGACGCAAGAACCTGCGAACGCAGAAGCAGAAAAGACCCGCCTTGGCGGGTCTTTTTCTATGGCCAAACGGAAACAAGATTCTCCGGCCAAAGAAAAACCGCTGCGCGAGGCAGCGGTTTTTTTGCAATCAAACCGGCATCAGAACGGCAGCTGGTACACCGGGTTTCGCGTATCCGCGCCCTCTTCCCGTATCCGCTCCAGTTCCATGCGCAGCGCGGCCTGCAGCCACTGCTCGCGCATCTTGTCGCCTTCCGGATGCTCGGCCAGCGTGCGGTACAGCGCCATGCCATGCATGGTGGTCATCATGGTCAGCAAGGTAGCGAAAAAGCCGGTGGAAATGGCGTAGCGCGGGAACAGCGAGGCCATCAAGGCGACGAAGCGGTCGCGGAAATAGGTGCTGGCGCTGCCGAGGAAAATATCGCGCAAGTCCGGCGTCGTCCGGGCCGCCATCAGCAATTCCAGCAGCACGATGTGGCGCGGCGACATCACCAGCGCCCGCATCAGCCCGACGATGCGCTCCTCCTCCGCCATGCCCGGCGGCTGCTGGCTAGCCAGCGTCAGCGCGGCGTCGAAGATATCGTCCACCACCTTGCGCCCCACCGGCAACATCAGCTCGTTCTTGGTGGCGAAATGACGGAACAGCGCGCCTTGAGACACGCCGGCGCGGTTGCAGATCAGTTGTACGCTGGTGCCGTGATAGCCGCACTCCATCAGGCATTCTATCGCCGCCTCCACCAGTTTTCCGATGGTGGACTCCCTGCGGCTTTGCTGTGTTCGTCTGGTTTGCATCTATTGTTTTATCATTTATCGTCCCATGTCCGCCGCATGATACGCGAAACCGCGCGCCCAAGCGAGGGCGGGCACATTCTAAGAACAAGCTAGACACGCCAATAGCCCGGCGCTCCTCTCTCCCCCGGCTGCCGCTGAAAGCGGCAGCCGCCAACACAATACTACCAAAATCAATGGCGCTGCATGCAAGCGGATTTTGCAGCGCAATGCGCTGCCAGCAGGGGAGATCAGGCGAGCGGCGCGCAAGATCGGACGGCCGTGGCGCAGAGGATGCGCCCGCTTCGGCCTGCCCGCCTTGCGCGCCGGCAAGGAGTCATCAAAAAAGCGACTGCTCTATTTCAAAAAATCGCTTTCCGACCAATGCCGCGAAAACTATTTTACCGCCGCCGCGGAGAAGTCGACCCGGCCGTACGGATTGACCGCAAAGCCGCTGACCTCCTTGCGCGCCAAGACATAGGCCGTGGGATGCGCCAGCGGCAGCCATAGCGCCTGATCGTGGATGAGGCGCTGCGCCGACTGATACAGCTTGCCGCGCGCCTTGAAGTCAGCTGTCTTCTTGCCGTCGCTGATCAGCTTGTCCAAACGCGCATCGCAATAGCGGGCGAAATTGGTGCCGGACTGCACGGCCGAGCAGGAAAACTGCGGGGTCAGGAAGTTGTCTGGATCGCCGTTGTCGCCGGCCCAGCCCATGAACAGCATCTGGTGCTCGCCGGCCTTGCCGCGCTTGATCAGTTCGCCCCACTCCAGCACCTGTATCCGCAGGCGGATGCCGACCTTGGCCAGATCCGCCTGCAGCATTTCCGCGCCGGCCTTGGGGCTGGGGTTCAGCGTGCTGCCGCTGGGCCGGACCCAGACATCGACATCGAAGCCGTCCGGATAGCCGGCTTGCGCCAGCAGCTTCTTGGCCCGCGCCGGATCGTACGGATAAGGCTTGATGGCTTTGTCGTAGCTCCAGGTATTGGGCGGATACACCAGATTGGCGGCAATCGCGCCATTGCCGAACACCGCTTTCAGATAGCTGGCTTTATCGAAGGCCAGATTGATCGCCTGCCGCACCTGCGGATTGTCCAGCGGCTTCTTCTGGCTGTTGAAGGCAATGAAGGCCGTCATGAAGGCCGGCGTCTGCCACACCCGCAAGCGGGCGTCGGTCTGCGCCGACTGCACGTCCTGCGGCTTCGGCGACAGCGCGATCTGGCATTCGCCTGCGCGCAGCTTCTGCAAGCGCACGCTGGAATCCGGCGTGATGGCGTAGATCAGCGCCGATACCTTGGGCTTGCCACCAAAATACGCCGGGTTGGGCTGATAGCGCACCAGCGCGTCCTTGACGAAGCTCTTGAGGATGAACGGCCCGGTGCCGATGGGCTTGCTGTTCAGTTCGGCGGTCTTGCCTGCCGCCAGCAGCTGCGCCGCGTATTCGGCAGAATAGATGGAGGCGAAGCCCATGGTCAGACTGGAGAGGAAAGTCGCTTCGGGGTAGTTCAGCTCGAAGCGCACGGTTTGTGCATCCAGCTTGCGCACGGCCTTGATCAGCTTGGGAAACTGCATGGCCTGGGCGTGCGGATAACCGGCCGGCGCGGTCTTGTACCAGGGATTGTCCGGATTCAGCATGCGGTCGAAGGTGAACGCTACATCGTCCGCGTTCAGCTTGCGCGTGGGCTTGAAGTAGTCGGTGCTATGGAAGGCCGCGTCGGTACGCAGATGAAAAGTGTAGGACAGGCCATCCGGACTGGCCTCCCAGCTGCGCGCCAAGCCGGGGCGCAGCTTGCCTGCGGCGGCATCGTATTCCACCAGCCGGCTCATCAGCACATCGGCGGAGGCATTGGTGGTGACCAGGGAGTTGTATTGCACCACATCGAAGCCTTCGGGGTTGGCGTCGGTACAAATGGTGAGCGGCTTGGCGGCCATGGCGCCTAGCGGCAACCAGGCCGCCAGCAGGGCGGCGGACAGAACCTTCATGGCATTCTCCTTGCGGCGCCCGTCAACATGCCGGGCGCATGATTCGCAATAGGTTAAGCCAATCCGGCATGAAAACCAACGAATTAATCAGGCTAAGAAAATAAGCCCATGTTCGATTCGCCGGCTCGTCTACATCACCAATTGCGCGAACAGATTGGCCGGCAAGGCCGGGCTGCACAAGAAGCCCTGGTACTCCTGACAGCCACGCTCCGCCAACCAGCGCAGTTGCTGCGACGTCTCCACGCCTTCCGCCACCATGTTCAGTCCCATCATGCGGCATAGCGTGGTGATCATCTCGGCAATGGCCGGCCGCCGTTCCAGATCGGCGACAAAAGAACGGTCTATCTTCAGCGAGGTCAACGGGTAGCGCTGCAGATAGGCCAGATTGGAGTAGCCGGTGCCGAAGTCGTCCACCGCGATGCGCACGCCCAGCGCGCGCAGCGACTGCAGCGTGCGCATGGTTTGCTCGTCATCGCCCAGCAGCACCGATTCGGTGATTTCCAGTTCCAGCTTTTCCGGCTGGCAGCCGCTGTCGCGCAAGGCCTGCGCCACCATCTCGGCCAGCGCTGGATCGACGAACTGGCTGGGCGAGAGATTGACCGACACCATCAGATCCAGGCCGCGCTCGCGCCATTGGCGCTGCTGGCGGGCCGCCTGGGACAGGATCTGCCGGCCCAGTTCTCGCACCATGCCACAGTCTTCGCACAAGGGGATGAAGGCATCCGGCATCAGCATGCCGCGCATCGGGTGTTGCCAGCGCGCCAAGGCCTCGGCGCCGACGATGCGGCCGCTGGCCACATCGACGCGCGGCTGGAAGTAGGCGACGAATTCGCCGCCGTCCAGGCCGCGCCGAATATCGCGCTCCATCGCCAGCTGCGCCTGGCTGCGCTCTTCCAGCGCCGGCGCGAAGAACATCAGATTGTTGCGGCCGGCGTCCTTGGCGGCGTACATGGCCAAGTCGGCGTGGCGCATCATCTGTTCAATGTCCAGCCGCCCCTCGCCGCACACGCTGATGCCGATGGAGGCCGAAACGCTGATGTCCATGCCGCCCAGCCGCATCGGCATCGCCAGGCTTTGTAAAATTCGAAGCCCCAAGGCCTCCGCCCGCTGCGCCACATCCGGCGCCGCCAGCATCACCAGGAATTCGTCGCCGCCCAGGCGGGCCACTTTCTCATCGTGCCCCAACAATTGCGACAGGCGCCCGCTCATGCGGATCAGCATTTCGTCGCCGCTGGCGTGGCCCAGGGAGTCGTTGACGTTCTTGAAGCGGTCCAGGTCGATGAACATCAAGGCCACCTGGCGGCCGTCGCGCAGGGCCTGTTGCAAATACGGCAGCAACTCGCTGCGAATGCCGTTGCGGTTGGGCAGGCCGGTCAATACGTCGTGATTGGCGAGGAAGCTGGCGCGCGCCTCGGCGTGCTTCAGATCAGTGATGTCCACTTCCGTGACCAGCAGCGCGTCCTGCCCCGATACCCCGTCGCGGCACGCGCGCACGGCGATTTCATGCCAGCGCATACCCTGCCGGGTATGCACCTGGGCCAGCTGCCTGGCCTCGCCGGCGGCCGCCACCCCCTGCTGCAGGGTTTGCCAGTCGCCATCATGAATGAAATGCTGGCGCCAGGTTTCGCTGGTATAGGCCACCTTGGCGCGGGCCGATGGATTGCGGTACAACACCATGCCGGCGGAGTCGTACAGCGTGACCAGCATGGAGGTATGCATCAGCGCCTCGGCGCTGCGCAACGTGGCGGGATCGGTGGACAGCGTATTCTGCGCCTCGCAGAACATCATCATCCGGCCTTCCACCTGAATGCCGCGAAATACGACTTTCAACTGCCGCGGCATGCCTTTGGGGTAAAGCGTCCAGCTCTCGGTGAACACGGCATTGTCGCGTTCGAAATCCTGTTGATACTGGCTGAGCCGCTGCGCCACGGATACCGACATATCGCGCGACATGTCGCGCGCGCATAATTCCTGCAGGCTATCGGCGCCCCACACTTCCAGAGCGGCCGGATTGGCCCAGAATACGCGTTTGTTATCGATATCGAACACCCAAACCGGCAGGCTCAAAGCCTCCAGCATCGGCAAATTGTCTCCCTGCCAGGAGATGACGTTCTTCTTCGGCATGATTGCCGTTAACCTTTTATTTATTCATCAAAAATTCGGCTCGCCGTCTATCGGCAAGGCTTGCCATTGTAGCAAACGAGATCGCCGACGCTGCTGTTATTTTGCGCAGCCGGCATTTTCACCGCCGCAATTTCGGCAAACAGGCGTTTCAGTTGCAGAATGAAAAAGCAGGGCGCTCGCCCTGCTTGAATGATGCGAATATCTTTAATTGATCGGTTTGCGCGCAAACAATCTGGCCATGCTGTGGTGATGAGGCCAGCCATGGCTGAGATCGAGCGCATACTCCTCCTGATAGGCCAAGGCCTCCAGTTGAGAAAACTGCGCTCTCAGTTCGCCGGAACGGTAGTAATGCCGGATATAAGCGGCGGTTTCGCTGGCGCGCCCTCCGCGGCCGCAACAACCCGGATCATCCACTAGGAAGACCGAGGCGAACAAAAAGCCGCCTGGCGCAAGGCCCGATACCATGGCTTGCGCCAATCTGGCACCCGCCTCTTCGTTCAAATGATCCAGCAGGGTATAGGCCACGATGATCTGATAATGCTGCGGCTCGATATCCGCCTCCGCCATATTGGCCAAATCGGCCACGCCTCCGTTGACATCGAGTTGCAACTCGTCGGCCAGCCCGCTCAAACGAGCCACCGCCTCCGCAGACTGATCCAGGCCACGCATGGAAAAACCGCGGCGCGCCAGATACAGGGCATTACGCCCTTGGCCGCATCCCAGATCCAGTCCGACGCCCTCTCCTTTCACATTGTACTTATCCAGATAATAAATCAGGGACAGCGCTGGCCGGTCCCCATAGAACGACGCATTGCTGCGATAAAAACCATCGAAATCCGCGGCACCCATATTTATTCCCCTGCTCACGCACTCCCAAAAACAAGCGCCGACAAGGCAAATCATCGGCAGGTGGAAACTACTTACTAGTAATAGTTCTTATGGGAAATTGTTACTACTTAGATACACATACTAAGTATTTACACCTAAATGATGGCCTGCAAGATAAAGAAAAACCCCGTCAAGCAACGCCGGACGGGGTCGTTTACAGTTAGGAGACGAGTTTTACTGATAGTTGTCGATGCTCGGGCAGCTGCACTGCACGTTGCGATCGCCATACACGTCGTCGATGCGGTTCACGCTCGGCCAGAACTTGTTCTCCAACACGTAGGGCAGCGGGAACAGGCCCTGCTCACGGCTGTAAGGACGGTCCCACTCGCCGGCGATGTCGGCCTTGCTGTGCGGCGCGTTGACCAGCGGATTGTTGTCCGCCGGCCATACGCCGTTCTGCACCTGGTCGATCTCGGCGCGGATGGCGGCCATCGCGGCGATGAAGCGGTCCAGCTCGGCCTTGGGCTCGGACTCGGTCGGCTCTATCATCAGCGTGCCCGGCACCGGGAAGCTCATGGTCGGCGCGTGGAAGCCGTAGTCCATCAGACGCTTGGCCACATCCACTTCGGTAACGCCGGAGGCGGCCTTCAGCGGACGAAGATCGATGATGCACTCGTGCGCCACCCGGCCATTGACACCGGTGTACAGCACCGGGAAGTACTCGGCCAGGCGAGTAGCCAGATAGTTGGCGGACAGCAAGGCGTTTTCCGTGGCTTGCTTCATGCCTTCCGCGCCCATCATGGCGATGTACATATACGAGATCGGCAGGATGGAAGCCGAGCCGAACGGCGCGGCAGAGACTGCGGTCTGCCCCTCTTCCGCGCCCGGCACCGAAGCCACCACGTGGTTGGCCATGAACGGCGCCAGGTGCGCCTTCAGGCCGATCGGGCCCATGCCCGGCCCGCCGCCGCCATGCGGGATGCAGAAGGTCTTGTGCAGGTTCATGTGCGACACGTCGGCGCCGATGTCCGCCGGACGGGTCAGCCCCACCTGCGCGTTCAGGTTGGCTCCGTCCATATACACCTGGCCGCCGTGGGCGTGGACGATCTCGCAGATCTCTTTGATGCTTTGCTCGAACACGCCGTGGGTGGACGGATAGGTGATCATCAGCGCGGCCAGGTTGGCAGCATGCTGCTCGGCCTTGGCCTTCAGATCGGCCACGTCGACGTTGCCGGCCTCGTCGCACTTCACCACCACCACCTGCATATTCATCATCTGCGCGGTGGCCGGGTTGGTGCCGTGCGCCGATTGCGGAATCAGGCAGATATTGCGATGGCCTTCGCCGCGCGACTCATGGTAACGGCTGATGGCCAACAGGCCGGCGTATTCGCCCTGGGCGCCGGAGTTAGGCTGCATGGAGATGGCGTCAAAGCCGGTGATCGCCTTCAGCTGCCGCTGCAAGCCCTCGATCAGCTCCAGATAGCCCACAGTCTGCTCGCGCGGCGCGAACGGATGCATATTGGCGAATTCCGGCCAGGTGATCGGGATCATCTCGCTGGTGGCGTTCAGCTTCATGGTGCAGCTGCCCAGCGAGATCATCGAGTGATTCATCGCCAGGTCGCGGTTTTCCAGCTTCTTCATGTAGCGCAGCATCTCGTGCTCGCTATGGTGGGTGTTGAACACCGGGTGGGTCAGGATGGCCGACTCGCGCTTCAGCGCGGCCGGGATGGCCTCTTTGGCCACGGCGTCCAGGGCAGCGATGTCTGCCGGCTTGCCGGTGAACAGCTCGATCAGCTTAGCGAGGTCCGCCTCGGTGGCGGCTTCGTGGAAAGCCACGCCGAGCACAGTCTTGCCGACACGGCGCAGGTTGTAGCCGGCGGCCAGCGCGGCGGCGTAGATGGCGTCGGCTTTAGGAGCGTCCACTTGCACCGAGTCGTAGAAGCGGTCGAACACCAGCTTGCCGCCGGCGGCTTGCACCGCGTGGGCGAAGATGGCGGCCAGGCGATGGATGCGGGCGGCGATGCGCTTGACGCCTTGCGGGCCGTGATAGACGGCGTACAGGCCGGCGATATTGGCCAGCAGCACCTGGCTGGTGCAGATGTT
Source organism: Chromobacterium sp. ASV23 (assembly GCF_016428945.1). Taxonomy (NCBI): domain Bacteria; kingdom Pseudomonadati; phylum Pseudomonadota; class Betaproteobacteria; order Neisseriales; family Chromobacteriaceae; genus Chromobacterium; species Chromobacterium sp. ASV23. The sequence goes on along the minus strand of NZ_JAELTR010000038.1, from coordinate 11,735 downwards.
GGAGTTGGCCTTCTCGCGGCGGATGTGCTGCTCGCGGGTCTGCAGCGCCATGCGCAGCGCGGTCTTGCCCTTGGCGTCTATGGACACGCCGATGATGCGCCCCGGCGCCGAGCGCTTCATCTCGTCCTTGAACGCGAAGTAAGCCGCGTGCGGGCCGCCGAAGCCCATCGGCACGCCGAAGCGCTGGGTATTGCCCAGCGCGATGTCAGCGCCCATTTCGCCCGGAGACTTCAAGGCCACCAGCGCCATCACGTCGGCGGCGACGGCGACGATGCCGCCCTTGGCCTTGACTGCGGCGATATGCGGGGTCAGATCGATCAGATCGCCGGCTTCGCCCGGATACTGGAACAAGGCGCCGAAGTAGTCGCCGTTGCCGGCCTCTTCCGGATGGCCCTGCACCAGCTCGAAGCCGAAGTACTTGGCGCGGGTCTTCATCACGTCCAGCGTCTGCGGCAGCACGCGGCTGTCGACAAAGAAACTGACGGACTTGGATTTGGACACGCGCTTGGCCATGGCCATCGCCTCGGCGGCAGCGGTGGCCTCGTCCAGCAGCGAGGCATTGGCCATTTCCAGGCCGGTCAGGTCGATCACCATCTGCTGGAAGTTCAGCAGCGCCTCCAGCCGGCCCTGGGCGATCTCGGCCTGGTACGGGGTGTAAGCGGTGTACCAGCCCGGATTTTCCAGGACATTACGCAGGATGACGGTGGGCGTCAGCACCGGGTAGTAACCCAGGCCGATGAAGGACTTGTTGACCACGTTCTTGGCTGCGACAGCCTTCAGCGCGGCCAGCGCCTCCGCTTCCGGCTGCGGCGCTGGCAGGTCCAGACGGCGGTTCAGGCGGATGTCGGCCGGCAGAGTCTGGTCGACCAAGGCATCGATGGACGGCGCGCCGATGGCGGCCAGCATCTCGGCGCGCTCGGCGTCATTGGGGCCGATGTGGCGGGAGAGGAATTCGTGACGATTGAAGAGTTCGGCAAGAGACATACAAGACCTTTCTTTTGCCACGGAAACCATGAAAGGACACGAACGGCATGACGCGAAGCCGAAAAGCCGCTCACACTGAGAGAAGCCGGAATAGGCTTTCTGTTATCTTTCGTGTCTTTTCGTGGTTTTCGTGGCTAAAAAACAAACGCCCCTGTGTCTTGCGACTAAGGGGCGTATCACATCAAGCGCCGATTTCCTTGGCGTAGGCGGCGGCATCCATCAGGCCGTCCAGGTCGGACGCATTGGCCGGCTTGATCTTGAAGAACCAGCCCGCGCCGTACGGATCGTTATTGGCCAGATCCGGCGCGCCTTCCAGCTCGCCATTCACTTCCAGCACTTCGCCGGCGATCGGACAGTAGACGTCGGAAGCCGCCTTAACCGATTCCACCGCGCCAGCCTGTTCTTCCTTGGCCAGTACGCTGCCGATCTTGGGCAGCTCGACGAAGACGATGTCGCCCAACAGTTCCTGTGCGTGGGCGGTGATGCCCACGGTCACGGAGCCATCAGCTTCCAGGCGCAGCCATTCGTGGCTCTCGACGTATTTCAGTTCGGCGGGGATATTGCTCATCTTGAAGTTCTCCAGCTTAAGATCGGATCAATGGTGACGGCAGTCGTCGCAAGGACGCTGCCCGATTATTCGAATACTTTCTTGCCGTTACGCACGAAGGGCATCTTCACTACGCGCACATCGGTCAGCGTGCCGCGCAGGTCCACTTGGGCGGCAGCGCCGGTGGCGGCCGGCACGCGGGCGATGGCGATGGAGTGCTTCAGCGTCGGCGAGAAAGTGCCGCTGGTGATCACGCCTTCGCCGACGCCTTCCACCAGGACCTTCTGGCCTTCGCGCAGCACGCCGCGGCCTTCCAGCACCAGACCCACCTGCTTCATTTTGACGCCGGCGGCTTTTTGCGCTTCCAGCGCCTCACGGCCATTGAATTGGCGCTCGGCCGGCTCCCAGGCGATGGTCCACCCCATGCCAGCTTCCAGCGGCGACACGGTTTCGTCCATGTCGTGGCCGTACAAATTCATGCCGGCTTCCAGGCGCAGCGTATCGCGCGCGCCCAGGCCGATGGGCGCGACGCCGACGGCTTGCAATTGTTCGAAGAAGGAAACGGCTTCGGCGGCGGGAATCATGATTTCCAGGCCATCTTCACCGGTATAGCCGGTGCGGGCGTAGAACCATTCGCCCTGCGGCAGGCCCTGGAACACTTTCAGCGCGCGGATGGCATCAGCCAATTCCGGCTTGATGGAACAGACTTTTTCAATGGCCTTGGGGCCTTGCACCGCCAGCATCGCCAGGTCGCGGCGCACCTTGAGCGCCACGTCGAAGCCAGCCTTCTGGGCTTCCATCCAGGCCAGGTCTTTCTCGGTGGTGCCGGCATTGACCACCATGCGGTAGCCATAGGCAGTGAGATAGACGATCAGATCGTCGACGACGGTGCCCTGAGGCGTCAGCATGCCGGAATACAAGGCCTTGCCCTCGAAGCCGAGCTTGGCCACATCGTTGGCGATCAGTTTTTGCAGCCAGGCCTTGGCGTCGGAACCGGTGATGTCGATCACCGTCATGTGGGAGACGTCGAACATGCCGGCGTCGGTGCGGACGATTTCGTGCTCTTTCAGCTGGGAACCGTAATGGATGGGCATTTCCCAACCGGCGAAATCGACCATCTTGGCGCCGGCGGCAATGTGGGCTTCAAACAGCGGAGTACGTTTCGGGGCCGTCATGGCGCGGTTCCTTCGAGAAAAGTGTGGATAGCCTCTATCAACCACACCCCTCTGTCCCTGCACCTGAGATTTTCCGGCCGGATAAGCCGTTAGCCCCTTCGGTGGACGCCGCGCGGGCGCCGCTCTCCAGATTGCGCAAGCCGGCGGCCGCCGGCTCGATGATACAGTCCTTTTGCCTGAGCGATTAGCGGGTGCGCTTGCGCCTTCGGCGGCGGCCGCGGGTGCCGCTCTCTCCTGTATGACTCGCCGATTATGGTGGGCATCTCCCCGCCTTGGCAAGCCGAGTTTATTTCGATGTCAAACAGTCTGAATAAATGTTTCTCAAAGAAAATAAGCGCACATTTTTATCAATAAAAACTATTCGGAAACGAAAAAAGCGCAGGCTTTCGCGCTGCGCTTTGGCATTCATCCCGCTTCCGCCGCTCAATCATCGGCGTGGCGCTCTTTCAACTGCCAGACATAAATCGGCAGGCCGAGCATCAACAACAGCATGCCCCACATCACGATCTCTGCGCCGGAGCCGTAAAGCGCCCACAAGGAATACACAAAACCGATGCCGGCGAAGAAGCCCGGCGCCACGTAATCGCGCGGCGCAAACGCCTTGCCGCGCATCAACATGATGGCGATCAGCGCCATCGAGCAGAACGCGTATGGCAACAAGGTGGTGGCGGTGGCCAGCAGGATGATGAACTCGAAAATCTTCACTCCGCTGTCGCCGCCGGCGTATTTCATCGCCATCAGGATGGTGACCAAGGTGCTGGACAGTACTAGGCCGAAGATCGGCACGCCCGCCGCATTGCGCTGATTGAAGCGGCTGGGAAACAGCTTGTCCTTGGCCGCAGCTGCCGGCACATGCGCCTGCATCAAGCTCCAGCCGTTGAGGGCGCCGAAGCAGGACACGACCGCGCCGAAACCGACCAGCCAATAACCCCAATCCCCCCACATCAACCGGGCCGCATCGGCAAACGGTGCCTGCGACGCTGCCAGCACATCGGAAGGCATCAAGCCCATCAGCGATATCGTGGACAGGATGTACAGCACGGTGGCCAGCAAGGTGCCGATGACGGTGGCCCGCGGAATGGTCTTCTCTGGCTGATCGACATCGCCGGCCGGCACTGAGGCCGACTCCAGGCCGAGGAAAGCCCAAAGCGTCAGCGCCATGGTCGCGGACAGCGAGGACAACAAGGGCTTATGGTGAGGATTGAACGCCAGATTGTCGGTATTCAGGTGGAAAAAACCGATGAAGGTGACCGCCGCCAGCGGCAGCAGTTTGAGCAGGGTCGTCACCACCGCCACCACGCCCGAGCTGTGCGCGCCGCGACTGTTGATCCAGGTAACGATCCAGATCAGACTGATGGCGAAAACGCCAGCCAGCAGTTCGTTATGGCCGAGAACAGGAAAGAACACTTGCATATAGCTGGTGGCCGCCACCGCCAGCGCGGCATTGCCTGCCCATAAGGCGATCCAGTATCCCCAGGCGATCCAAAACCCGGCAAAATCGCCAAAGCCGGCATGAATATAAGCATATGGCCCGCCTTCGCGCGGCAGGATGGCCGACAGGCGGGCGAACACCAGCGCCAGACAGATGGCGCCAGCAGCCGTGATCAGCCAGCCAAGCAAGGAAATGCCGCCAAACGGCGCCAGCGAGGCGGGCAGCAGGAACACGCCGGAACCTATCATATTGCCCACCACCAGGGCGGTGCACATCCAGACTCCGAGCGAGCCTTTTTTGGGGGAAGAACTGTTTTCGCTCAAACCTGATTCTCCATCGCGAACGAAAGCATGGCGCGCCGCCGGTCCGCAACGGGCGTCGTGCATGCGTGAAACAGGCGGACTCACGGCCGACCGCCACGCGTCATGGCTTCAACATAGACGAAGTCAGCGTCTCAGGCGGTGGGGGAAGTGGCGTCGCGCCGAAAAAAAGGGCGCATTAGAACACAGATTTGATGCAAAAACATGTCGCATTACCGATTTTTTTCACAAAAACCGGCATGCGGCGCAAGTCATGCCAAGCCGATGCGAGCCAGTCAGCCGGCACGCAAGCGCAAGGGGCCGCGCGGCACGCTAGCCAGCGACCAACTGGCCAAGGCCCAGCGCCACAGCTCCGCCAGATCGCCGCACTCGTCCGGTGGCGCATGCCCCAGCAGCGTCAATGCGGCACGCAGCTGCTGCGCGGCATCGACGCCGGAAATCGCCGGCGCCAGCGTCTGTTTGGACAATTTCTCGCCGGCCTCGTTGGTCAATACCGGCAAGTGGCAGTAGGTGGGCGCGGGCAAGCCCAGCGCGGCGTATACCGCCAGTTGACGCGGCGTGGACACCAATAGATCGGCGCCGCGGACGATATCATTGATGCCCTGCTCGGCATCGTCCACCACCACCGCCAGTTGATAGGCCCAGAAGCCGTCGGCGCGCAGCAGCACGAAGTCGCCGATGTCGCGCGCCAGATTCTGCCGGTACTCGCCCTGCAGCCTATCGCAGACAACGCTCTCGCCCGGCGCCACCCGCAGCCGCCAGGCGCGGCCTGCGCGGCCATCCGGACAGCCATTGCGGCAGGTGCCGGGGTAGATATAGCCATCCAGCCCGCGCTGCGCCGCGGCTGCGATCTCCTTGCGCGTGCAACAGCAGGCATAGGCATGGCCGGAGGCGATCAATTGCCGCAAGGCATCTCTGTATAGATCATGGCGCCGGCTCTGATAGACCACCTCGCCATCCCACTCGAAGCCAAAAGCCTCCAGCGTGCGCAAAATATCCGCGGCGGCGCCGGGCACCTCGCGCGGCGGATCCAAGTCCTCCATGCGCAGCAGCCACTGGCCGCCGCGCCGGCGCGCCTCCAGATAACTGCCAACGGCGGTGCTGAGCGAGCCCGCATGCAGCAGGCCGGTTGGACTGGGCGCGAAACGGCCCCGGTAAGTGGCTATGGACATCTGAAACGAACGGCTGGAGCGCTTGGCGGGGAATTTCTCGCTAAAATACGATTATCCCTAAATCACGAGCCAGCCTTAAGAAGGATACAAGAATGGCCTACGTTGTAACCGAAGCCTGTATCAAATGCAAATACACCGACTGCGTGGAAGTCTGCCCGGTTGACTGCTTCCGCGAGGGCCCCAATTTCCTGGCGATAGACCCGGACGAGTGCATAGACTGCTCGCTGTGCGTGGCGGAATGCCCGGTCGGCGCGATCTATGCGGAGGACGATTTACCCAAGGACCAAATGGCCTTCATCCAGCTGAATGCGGAACTGGCCAAGAACTGGCCCAGCATCGTCAACCGCATCGACCCGCTGCCGGACCACGCAGACTGGGCGGAGGTGAAGGATAAGCTGCAATATCTGGAACGCTAAGCGTCTCCCACCCGCCTCCTCCAAAGGGCTGGCGGCACCCAATCAGGCGCGGGACCGCCCCAGTCAAAGCCAACCAGGGCGGAGCCGCCCTCAACCGGCTGGGCGAATCGTAAACATCTTGTTGAAACAGGCGATCTCGAAGACCTGCAGCACCGCCTCGTGGCAGTTCACCAGCACCATGGTCTTCTTCTGCGATGCGGCGCGCTCCTTGAGCAACAACAGCATGCCCAACGCAGAACTGTCCAGAAACGGCACCTGGTCAAAGTCGACACGTATTTCCTGCACCGCGGCGTTATCCAGCAGCTCCTGGCTGGCCTGGCGGAAATCCTTGTGAAGATTGAAGTCAAACTGACCAATCAGCATCATCGTGCCGACATTCCCCTCGACTCTAACAATCGGTCTCATCGCTGCCCCTGTTCTATCCCTGATTGATTCGCTGACAAACTTAAACCGTTTATCCGGCCCGCGGTAATTTCAATTCAAAGCAGGCGCCATGCGCCTCCTTGTTGCAACACCTGACATCGCCGCCCAGCTCTTCCGCCACTTTCTTCACGATAGCCAAGCCAAGGCCGGTACCGCCAGGGCGCGACGTGAAAAAAGGCTCGAAAATCCTGTCCTGCACGGCGGGATCGACACCGGGCCCGCTGTCCTCCACCCGGAAAACCACTTCCGACGCCCCGGCCTCTACCCGCAGCCCCACCTGCCCGCCCGCCGGCGTGTATTGCAAGGCGTTTTCCAGCAAGTTGATCAATGCGCCCTGCAAGGCCTTGCGATCCACCAAGACAGTTATGGCAGAAACCGCAGGCGGATGGCAATCGAAATGCACACTTTTGTCATGACACTGCGGCAGCATGATTGCGCAAACGTCATCCAGCAATGCCGCGACATCCAACGGCTCCAGCGACGAAACCTGTCCCCTTACAAAGCTCAGCATATTCTGTATCAAACCTTCCAGAGCCCGCATTCTGGCCAGGCTCTTGTCCACGAAACGCGCCCTATCCTCCGGTCTCGGCAAATCCTGCTTCAGGTTCGCGGTATACAGCATGGCGCTGGCCAAGGGAGTGCGCAGCTGATGGGCCAGAGAAGCCGCCATGCTGCCCATCGACGCCAACTTTTGCTGCCGCGCCAGTTCGCTGGTCAGCTGATGCAGGCGCGAGACATCGTGAATAAGCACAATTCGGCCACCCGATGCCGGTAAATCCTGATATTGCAAGGTCAGACGGCTGCCCTGGCCATCCGACGACAAGGCGTAGGTATCATCCAATTCGCTGCGCTGCAGTTTTTCGAACACCGTATCCCAGCATTCGCCGATATAACAACCGCTTAGCAAGGACTCCGCCGCCAGATTCTGAGCGATCACCTCGCCAGCAGGAGACAACTCCACCACCCCCGCCGGCAAGACTTTCAACAGCAAACCCAAGCGTTCCGCCAGCGCGGCATTCTCGTCTCGTTGTTTTCGCAACTGGTTGTTGGCCTCGTCCAGTTGGGCATTCAAAACATTGACCTGGGCCTCAAGTTGTTTATATGCATCAATGAGTTGACCCGACACGGCGTTGAACTGCTCAAATGCCGCCTCCAACTGCTGTTGATCCTTCAAGCTTGAAACCATGGTAGGCATCGCCTCACTGTCATTTGTAAAAAACACTTAAACGGTATGATAATGGCCAGTCTACGGTGAGCCAACTCGCGGCAGAAGCGGCCGCAAGCAAAAAAAACCGGGAAAAACTCATATCTGGGCGTATAAAGGGAAGTAGTGCGCCATTCCAAAAGATGCTGCGGAGGTTTCTGTGTCAGAGCTTCTCAAAAAAATCGACGCCAGAACCAAACTGGCAGGCACCAACAAGCTGGAAATCCTGCTTTTCTCCTTGGGGCATGATCAGCGTACCGGACGCAAGGAAGTGTTCGGTATTAATGTATTCAAGGTGCGCGAAGTGATGCGCACCCCGGAAATCACCTCCGCGCCGGAAATGCCGTCCTCGGTGGAAGGCATGGTCAGCCTGCGCGGCTCGCTGGTTCCGGTGATCGATCTGGCCAAGTACGCAGGCATCGTCACCAGCAACCGCCCCGAGATCATGATCGTGACCGAGTACAACGGCCACACTCAGGGCTTCCTGGTCGAGGCGGTCGACACCATTCTGCGCTTGGACTGGTCCGCCATGCGCGTGCCGCCCGACATGATCACCAACCGCATGGCCGGCTTGGTGACCGCTGTCACGGAGCTGGAAAACGGCGCGCTGGTGATGATGATGGATGTGGAAAAAGTTCTGGCTGAAACCAGCGTGATCGATGACGGCCACAGCTTCATCAATATCGAGCCGGTCAAGGAAGACCGCCGGATTTTCTTCGCCGACGACAGCGCGGTGGCGCGCAAGCAGATCGAACGCACGCTGGAAGCGATGAATATCCGCTATACCTACGCCATCAACGGCATGCGCGGTTGGGAAGATCTGCAGAAAATGGCCCAACAGGCCGAAGCGGCCGGCCGCAAGCTGTCCGATGAGCTGCATCTCGTCCTCACCGATGTGGAGATGCCGGAGATGGACGGCTATATGCTGACGAAGATGATCAAAAGCGACCCGCGCTTTGCTGGCATTCCGGTACTGATGCACTCGTCGCTGTCCGGTTCATCGAACCAGAAGCTCGGCGAATCCGTCGGTGTCGATTCCTACGTATCCAAGTTCGAGCCGCAAAAACTGGCGAGCAAGTTGCGCCAGATGCTCAAACTGGAACCGATGGACTAGACCGCGGTCTTCTTCAAGATTTTCAAGGGATAGGGATTAAGACATGCCTAGCACCGACGCCTCCTTGCTTGCCAGTGTGGACGCCAGGACCAAACTGGCCGGCTCCAACAAGATGGAGATCTTGCTGTTCTCTTTGGGAACGCGGGAAACATTCGGCATCAACGTGTTCAAGGTGCGCGAAGTCTCGCAGACGCCTGCCATCACCAAGACGCCCAATATGCCGTTTGGCGTCGAAGGCGTGCTGTCCTTGCGCGGCAACATCATTCCGGTGATATCACTGGCCAAATTCATTGGCCACAACACCGAGAGCAAGTTCGACACCATGATCGTCACCGAGTTCAACAAGAGTACTCAGGCCTTCCTGGTGGACTCGGTCGACCGCATCATCCGCGTCGACTGGGACAAGGTGCGCGCGCCGGAAAACATCATGGCGGCGGCGGGCACCAATCAAAACCTGATCACGGCGGTCACCGAGCTGGAAAACGGCAAACTGGTCTCGATTCTTGACGTCGAGCAGATTCTGGCCAGCGTCGTGGGCGAACCCCGCTTGCCGGATGTCCCTTCCGCGCAGCTGGAAGTCGATCAATACATTTTCTTCGTCGACGACTCGGTGGTGGCCCGCAAGGAGATCACCGGCGTGCTGGAGAAAATGGGAATCAAATTCCAGCAAGCCACCAACGGTCGGGAAGCCTGGGACCGGCTGCAGGTGCTGGCAGGCCGCAACTGGGCCGAAGGCGAATGCCTGCACGATTATCTGAAAATCATTCTGGTCGATGCCGAAATGCCGGAAATGGACGGCTACGTGTTGACCAAGCTGATCAAATCCGACCAGCGTTTCAAAGGCATTCCGGTGATCATGCACTCCTCGCTGTCGTCCAACGCCAACCGGGCGATGGGCTCCAGCGTCGGCGTGGATTCTTACGTTGCCAAGTTTGACCCGGGCGTGCTGGCAGAAACTTTGATTCCATTCCTGCAAAGGTAGTCGCTACAATGTGCGCCTTGATGGAACATAGATAATTCAGGATATACCTCGATGTCAGACAAGAATATGCGATTTCTGGTCGTGGACGACTTCTCCACCATGCGAAGGATCGTTCGCAACCTGCTGAAAGAGTTGGGTTTCACCAACGTCGACGAGGCTGAAGACGGCCAGGTGGCGTTGCACAAGCTGAAAACCCAGAGCTTCGACTTCGTCGTCTCCGACTGGAACATGCCCAATATGACGGGCATTGAGCTGCTCAAGGCAGTCAGGGCGGATCCCCAGCTGAAGCACCTCCCATTCATGATGATCACCGCCGAGGCTAAACGGGAAAACATCATCGAGGCAGCAATGGCCGGCGCCAGCGGCTACATTGTGAAACCCTTCACCGCTGCGACCATGGAAGAAAAAATGAACAAGATCTTCCAGAACATGAACAAGCCAGCCTGAGCATTGCACAAGACTGCCCGCATCTGCATTGAGGAGGATTGAAAGTGCCGGACCATATTTTGGAGAATGGAGACTCGCCAGAGCTCGAAGCCCTGTTTGACAGCGTTGCACAACAGCAGCACGCACAGGAAGAAGCGCCGGCCGCCGCACCGGCCAACCAAGAGAGCAGCCCCAAGCTATTCTCAAGTGAAACCAATCCTTCGACAATGTACGAACACATTGGGCAGATGACCCGCAAAATGCACGATGCCTTGCGCGATCTGGGCTACGACAAATCGCTGGAAAAAGTGGCGGAAACCATTCCGGACGCCAAAGACAGATTGGCTTACATCGCCACGTTGACGGAAAACTCGGCGGAACGGGTGCTGAATGCCACCGACATCGCCAAGCCCTTCCAGGACAACCTGGAAAGCCAGGCATTGGCGCTCAGCGCGCGCTGGGAAAAACTGTACGCCAATCTGCTCAGCGTGGAAGAGTTCAAGGCCCTGGCCGAGGAAACGCACCGCTATCTGAAGGATGTGCCGAATCAGACCCAGGCAACCAATACCCAGTTGCTCGAAATTGTGATGGCGCAGGACTTTCAGGATTTGACCGGCCAGGTCATCAAAAAGATGATGGGCATGGTCAAGATCCTGGAAACCGAACTGGTCAACTTCCTGATTGAATTCTCCCCGGACGAGAAGAAGGGCGAGCTGAACACCAGCCTGCTCAACGGTCCGGTCATCAATCCGGAAGGCAAAACCGATGTGGTCACCAGCCAGCAGCAGGTCGACGATCTACTGGAAAGTCTGGGCTTCTAACTGAAGATACGCAAGCAAGACAACGCACGATGACGCGTGGGGTGGAAAAATGAGCGAATTTGGCGGCATGGAAGAGTTGCTTCAGGACTTTCTGATGGAGTCCACCGACCTCCTGTCCGATGTGGACAATAAACTGGTCGAACTGGAAAAGCGCCCGGAAGACAAGGCTCTGCTGAATGACATCTTCCGCGGTTTCCATACCATCAAGGGCGGCGCCGGCTTCCTCAACGTCATTCCCATGGTCAATCTGTGCCATCGCACGGAAAACCTGTTCGACAAGCTGCGCAATGGCGAGATGCACATCACCCCCGAGGTGATGGACGTCATTCTGGACGCCACCGGCATTGTTCGCGACATGTTCGGCACCCTGGGACAGGGCCTGATGCCGGGCGACGCCGACCCGCACACTTTGGCGGCACTGGACGCCGCGCTTGCCGGCGAACCGCTGGTGGCGGAGGCTCCGCCGGCAGCCGCCGCGCCAGCGCCCGAGCCTGCAGCGGCGTCCGCGGGCAGCGGGCCGGACTGGAATCAGCTGTATCAGGCGGTGGCCCCAGCGGCCGCGCCGGCTGCCGCAGCGCCGCAGCATGCCGCCCCTCCGGCGCCCGCCCCGGCGCCCAAGGCAGAGCCTGTCTCTTATACACATCTCCGAGCCCACGAGACTCAAAAAGGGGGGGGGGGGGGGGGGGGGGGGGGGGGGGGGGGGGGGGGGGGGGGGGGGG
>NZ_JAELTR010000294.1:0-252 GCF_016428945.1 Chromobacterium sp. ASV23 | reverse complement strand
CAAGCGCGAGCACGGCCCGGACGCCATCATGTGCACCGGCTCCTCGCGCGGCACCGGCAATGAATCGAATTACATCGCGCAGAAGTTCGCCCGCGCGGTGATCGGCACCAACAACATCGACTGCTGCTGTCTCTTATACACATCTCCGAGCCCACGAGACTCCGCCAATTATCGCGTATGCCGTCTTCTGCTTGAAAAGGGGGGGGGGGGGGGGGGGGGGGGGGGGGGGGGGGGGGGGGGGGGGGGGGGGGG
>NZ_JAELTR010000293.1:0-252 GCF_016428945.1 Chromobacterium sp. ASV23 | reverse complement strand
CCCCCCCCCCCCCCCCCCCCCCCCCCCCCCCCCCCCCCCCCCCCCCCCCCCCCTTTTCAAGCAGAAGACGGCATACGCGATAATTGGCGGAGTCTCGTGGGCTCGGAGATGTGTATAAGAGACAGGCGCCAGGCTGCGCGGATCGGTTTCGCCGTACAGCGCCAGCATCAACCGCCCCACCGGATTGGCAGATCGGCGGCAATAGTCCACCAATTCGCCAAAGCTCTGGTAACGCGTCTTGCCCACATCCTG
>NZ_JAELTR010000037.1:0-41365 GCF_016428945.1 Chromobacterium sp. ASV23 | reverse complement strand
CCCCCCCCCCCCCCCCCCCCCCCCCCCCCCCCCCCCCCCCCCCCCCCCCCCCCCCCCCCCCCCCCCCCCCCCCCCCCCCCCCCCCCCCCCCCCCCCCCCCCCCCCCCCCCCCCCCCCCCCCACCCCCACCTCCGTGCTGTCGTCGGCAGCGTCAGATGTGTATAAGAGACAGGGAACGTACTTCCGGATCGCTGCTGCAGCCCAGGAACAAGCGCTGATGACCTAGTCCGCGCAGGATTTCCATCATCTGGCGCAACAGCGCCTTGCCCACCCCCAGCCCCTCGTACTCAGGCAATAAGGCCAGCACCACGATCTCGCCACTCATTGCGTCACCAAAGCAATAACCGACGATACCGCCATCCACCTCAGCCACCACGCCTGGCAGCTCGCCCACGCGCACGCTTTGCGCCCAGCTTTCACGCGTGATGCCCAATTCGTTCAGCGTGGATTCGGAAATGGCATTCTCACGGGTCTGACCGCGAATGACGATGCAGGTGGTGATGTCTCCCGGATGAGCAGGGCGGTAGCTAATGGCTCTCATAATTTCCCAAAGAACATAATTGATGTCAGATTCTGACCCAGCTTACCTCCAGATGGTTCATACAAAGCAAAAGGCGGAAGTTATAAAACCAGCCGCCTTTCAGAACCTAAAAAATGAGATGCCATTCAAAAAATCAATCAATTCAAGCAGTTCAGCGTCTCCTGAAAGAAATCCTCAGAACCCCCTCCCGATAGACAAACCCTCGACAATCCTTTTGTATTCCACGATGGCATCTCTGGAAGATTTGGCTCGGAGCGTCTGATCGTTCACATAGCCTTTTTTCAACAAGCTCTTTCCTCGCCAGACATTGGCATAGAATCCATAAATCGAAGATACGAGAAGACCCAACACCAAACCCAAAAAGGGATGAAACTCCAAAAAGCCATTGAGAAGAATGGCTAGCAACACACCGACCGCCCCTTGCCAATATAGGCGATGAAAAAATGCCCAAGCTCCGCCAAAGAAAAAGGCGAACCAGTTCATGCCCTCTTTTAGGGCTACAATTGATTTCCCGTTAACCGAGTACAGTTTCCAACTATGCATGCTCCCCCCCAAGATAACCATCCATCCAATCTCTCATAATACAACTGCGGGATTGACCAGGCTCAAATACTTCTGACTTCGTAACCGCGCTCCCGCAAGACTTTCACCCACTCCGCCATGGCGATCTCCACCAGCGCCGGCTGGCCAGCAAAACCAAACTCGATATGCATCTGCGGAATCGCCTCATTGCCGAAATTGGGCAGACTGGACAATTTGAGCGAAGGGTAGCGGGTAGTGAAATCCTGCATCAGCCCGATCAAATCGCCCTCTTTCGCAGCGATGGCGATGCAAGTCATTTCGATATCGGGCTGATCGTTGAACAGCTGGCGATAATGGGTATCCAGCACCCACTCGATCATGGGCCAGGCCATGCTGGGGAAGCCGGGCACAAAGTGGACGTGGCCGCAGGAAAAACCGGGAATCTGATTGACGGGATTGGGAATGATGGCCGCGCCCTGCGGAAAGTGGCCCATGTGGATGCGGTGCGGATAGGCTTCGTCGCCGAAGCGCGCTTCCAGCAGCGCCTTGGCTTCCGGGTGCAGCGCCAGCGGCACGCCCAGCGCGCGGGCGGCGCAGGCGCGGGTATGGTCGTCCGGGGTGGCGCCGATGCCGCCGAAGCTGAACACTAAATCGCTGCCGGCGAAAGCGCGGCGCAGGGCGGATTCGATGCGGGCCGGATCATCGCCCAGGTACTCGGCCCAGGCCAGCTTCATGCCGCGCGCGGCGAGAATGCGGATCAGCGCCTGCATGTGTTTGTCCTGGCGTTTGCCGGACAGCAATTCGTCGCCGATGATCAGTGCGCCCACTTGCATGTTTTGCTCCTTTTAGCGTCCGCCGTCTTCCAGCATGCGCCGGCAGACGGCATAGCAGTCGTCGATATGGCTGTTGCCGACATAGCGCATGGCGGCGAAGCCGATGGCGGCATTGGCCGCCCAGCCGAGCACCGGCACCAGCTTCAGCGCTTGTTTGCCGGCCCAGCGTCCGGCGGCTCGCTTGACCAGCGCAGCCAGCAGCGTCCGCGTCACCTCCAGCCCCAAAAGCGCGCTGCCGGCGCGGCGGATCAGCTGGTACAACATCTGCTTGCGCGCCGCGTCGTAAGCGGCAATCTGCTCCGGCGCCACGCCAAAGCGCTGGTTGATGGCCGGAATCAGCTGCAGCAGGATGGCCACATCGGCGGCAACATCCACGCCGGGCGCCGGCAAGGCCGACGCGCCGGCCGACAGCGCGGCGCGTTGCCTCACCAAGGCGCGGCATTCCTCGCGGATGGCATCCAGCTGCGCCAGGCTGGCGGGCAGCATATCAGTGCGCCTCACCCACCTGCGGGCCAACCAGCGCATCCTGCGGCATCGTCAGCTGCCTCACCACGGCCTGAGCGGCGGCGAAGTCGGCACTGGCGATCACTTGCCGCCAGCTCTGCGCGCTGCTCTTGGCCGCCATGCGTTCCAGGCGCGCCGCCAGCTTGGGTTGCGGCGGCGGCGCAAGCTGAGCCAGCATTCTGTCGGCCTCTTCCGGCTGGTTGCACACCAGGACCATGTCGCAACCGGCATCCAGCGCCGCATCGGCGCGTTGCACATAGCTGCCGGCTCCGGCCGCGCCGGCCATGTCCAGCGCATCGGAGAAGATCACGCCGTCGAAGCCCAGCTTGCCGCGCAGGATATCCTGCAGCCAGACGCGGGAGAAGCCGGCCGGCTGGCTGTCCACCGCCGGATACAACACATGGGCCGGCATCACCGCCCCCATGCCGGCATCGGCCAGACGCGCGAAGGGGATCAGATCGTCGCGCTCGATCTCGGCCAGGCTGCGATCGTCCTGCGGCATCAGGTGGTGGCTGTCTCCGGTCACATAACCATGGCCGGGGTAATGCTTGCCGCAACTCATCATGCCGCCGCGTCCCAGGCCCTGCTGCAGCGCCTCGGCCAGCGCCGCCACGGCCTCCGGATCGCGGTGGAAAGAACGGTTGCCGATGACGGCGCAACGCTCCCAGTTCAGATCCAGCACCGGGGTGAAGGACAAGTCGATGCCGCAGGCCGACAGCTCGGCCGCCAGCACATAGCCGACGGTTTCCGCCAGTTTGAGCGCCTGATCGCGGTCGGCATCCCAGGCTTCGCCCAGCACATTCATCGGCGGCAGGCGGGTGAAACCATCGAGGAAGCGCTGCACGCGGCCGCCTTCGTGGTCGACGGCGATCAGCAGATGCGGGCTGCGCAAGGCGCGGATCTCGGCGGTCAGCGCGCGCAGCTGCTCGATATCTTGGAAATTGCGGCGGAACAGGATGACGCCGCCCACCAGCGGATGGCTGAGCCGAGCGCGTTCCTGCTCGGTGAGCGCGAAGCCGGCGATGTCCACCATCACCGGGCCGCGCGGAAGGTTCAATGGGGTCTGAGTCATGGTTTTATCCTCGACCGTTGCGGGAGGCATGGATTGCCAACCCAAGTATTGCAAAGACAAGGCGGGAGCGCCGCTCGTTCCCGCTACGATTCCAGCACGACAAAAGCCAGCGCGTGGCCGCGCTCATCGCTGATCGACACATGCATGCGCGCGACGCCGCGCGCGGCGGCGAAGGCGGCCAGCTCGTCGGACAGCGCCAGCAAGGGCTTGCCCTGCGCGTCATGGCAGACGCCTATCGCCGTCAGCAAGGCCGGCGCCACCACGCCGGTGCCCAAGGCCTTGGCGAACGCCTCCTTGACGGCGAAGCGCTTGGCCAGGAAGCGCGCCGGCTCGGCGTGCGCTTCGAATTCCGCTTGCTCGATTTCCGTCAGGATGCGCCGCCCGGCCTTGGCGCCCCAACGCTGGAAGAGCGCTTCCATGCGGGCGATTTCGACCAGATCGGTGCCGATGCCGTAAATCATTACAGCCCCTGGCGGCCTTCTATCATCAGCGTCTTCATTTCGCGCACCGCTTGCGGGAAGCCGACAAACAAGGCGTGGGCGACGATGGCGTGGCCGATGTTCAGTTCGGCGATCTGCGGGATGGCGGCGATCGGCTTGACGTTGTGGTAGTTCAGGCCGTGGCCGGCGTTGACCACCAGCCCCAAGCTGGCGCCGAACTCGGCGGCTTCGCGGATGCGGACCAGTTCGGCCTCGCGCTCGGCCGCATGCAGGGCATCGGCGTAGGCGCCGGTGTGCAGCTCGATCACGCGCGCGCCAGCGTCGTAGGCTTTCTGGATTTGCTCGCGGTCCGGATCGATGAAGATGGAGACGCGGATGCCGGCTTCGCTCAATTTAGCCGTGTAGTGGCCGACGTCGGCGTAATGGCCGCGCACATCCAGGCCGCCTTCGGTGGTGACTTCCTCGCGCTTTTCCGGCACCAGGCAGACATCTTCCGGCGCGACTGCCAGCGCGTGCGCCAGCATTTCCGGCGTCATCGCCATTTCCAGGTTCATCCGGGTTTTCAGCACCGGACGCATGGCCTTGACGTCGGCGTCCTGGATATGGCGGCGATCTTCGCGCAGGTGCAGGGTGATCAGGTCGGCGCCACTGGATTCGGCCACCAGGGCGGCCTCCACCGGGCTGGGGTAGCGGGTGCCGCGCGCTTGGCGCAGCGTGGCGACGTGATCGATGTTTACGCCCAACAGAATCATTTGCTTCTCCCTTTTTCGCCGTCTAGTCCGACAGGGACTGGATGGCCTGCAATAATTCGCGCGACGCCAGCGGCTCCTCGCCCAGCAACGCCCCCAGCCACACCCGGCTGAGCTGGCGCGCTTGGCCGCGCACCGCCGGATCGCTGTAGTCGTCGGCGTCAATCGCCAACAGCGCCGCGCCGGAAAGCCGCGCCACGCGGCCGATCAGCGCCAGCTCAGGATGATCGTCCGGCTCCGGCAGCGCCGCGTCGCGGCACAGGTAATGGCGATCGGCGGCGACGTCCGCGCCGTGGCTGTCCCGCGCCAGCGACGGCGCGTAGCCCAGCACCTGGGCCAGTTTCAACTCATAACGGCGCAGCACCGGCGCCAGCGATGACTGGACGGCCAGATCGCGCACCGCCGAGTCGTAAACGGAAAAAGCCCGCGGCTCGGGATCATCCCGCGCCGTGAGCTTCATCATCAATTCATTCAGGTAAAAGCCGCAAACCAGCGGCAAGCCGGTCAGCGGCCGCACGCCGCCATCCCAATCCGCGCCATGCAGCGTGCGCAACTCGCCCTTGCCGAACCACGAGAGCGTCAGCGGCTGAAACGGCAGCAGCACCCCGCGCAAATCGGAGCGCGGGCGCCGCGCGCCGCGCGCCACCAGGCTGAAACGGCCATGATCGCGCGTCAGCACTTCCAGCAGCAGGCTGGTCTCGCGGTACGGCTGGGTATGCAGGATATAGGCCGACTGCTTGTCCACCCGCCCCGGCTGGCTCATGCGCGGCTATCCTCCGGCAAACGGCGGCTGACGACAAAATCGAACTCGCCGGCGCCGCGCCCCAAGCGCTGCAGAACCAACTGCTCCACCCTGCCGCGCCAGGCGGCGATGGCGTCGACGCTATCCCAATACGTGAGCTGCTCCACCGCATCGCCGCCCAGGCAGCCCGGCTGCGCCGTGGCCAAGCGCAGCGCGCACAGAGACAGCCCGGCCAGCGCCGGCGTGTCGGCGGTAAGCCGCACCGTCCAGCAAGGCTGAAACGGCGGGTGTTCCAACGGCTTCATCAGTCCAGACCGAACTCGCGCAGGAAGCGGACGTCATCGGCCCAGCCGGACTTCACCTTCACCCATACCTGCAGGAACACCTTGCCGTCGAACAGCTTTTCCATGTCCAGACGCGCTTCGGTGGAAATTTTCTTCAGCTTCTCGCCGCCCCTGCCGATCACGATGGGCTTCTGATGCTCCTTGTCCACCAGCACCGCGATGTGGATGCGGCGCAGCGCGCCGTCCATCTCGAACATCTCCACTTCGACGTTCATTTCGTACGGCAGCTCTTCGCCCAGATAGCGGAACAGCTTCTCGCGGACAATCTCGGCCGCCAGGAAACGCTCGTTCTTGTCGGTGATCATGTCTTCCGGATACAGCGGCATCGACTCCGGCAGATGCGGGCGCACTTGGTCCAGCAGCTCGGCCAGGCGCTGGCCGTGCTTGGCGCTGACCACTTCCACGCCGGCGAATTCGAACTCGGCGCACACCTCGTCGATGAAGGCCTGCAGCGCCAGCTTGTCCTTGGCCTTGTCCAGCTTGTTCACCACCAGGATGACCGGCGTTTTCTTGGGCAGCAGCGCCATCACTTCGCGGTCGGCGGCGGTGAAGCGCATCGCTTCCAGCAGGAACAGCACGCAATCGACGCTGCCGAGCGAATCCTTGACGCTCTTGTTCAGCGCCTCGTTCAGCGCGCCCTTGTGGTAGGTCTGGAAGCCCGGCGTGTCGACGAACACGAACTGCGCCGCGTCCTCGGTATGGATGCCGGTGACGCGGTGGCGCGTGGTCTGCGACTTCTTGGACGTGATGCTGATCTTCTGGCCGATCAAGTGGTTCATCAACGTGGACTTGCCCACGTTGGGACGGCCGACGATGGCGACAAAGCCGCAGTGGAATGGGGTGTGGGTCATGTTCGTTTCTTGCTTGCTGCGAGTTTCTGTTCCAGCAGGTTGATCGCCGCTTCGGCGGCCTGTTGCTCGGCGGCGCGGCGGCTGCCGCCTTCGCCGGTGGCGATCAGGGCCACTTCGCCCAGATCGCACTCCACCTTGAACCATTGTTCATGCGCCTCGCCGCTTTGCGACAGGATGCGGTACTTCGGCAACGCCAGCTTGCGCGCCTGCAGCGCTTCCTGCAAGCGGGTCTTGGCGTCCTTGGCCTGGCGCGTGGTGTCGATGGTGGCCACGCGCTGCGCGTACAGCTTGCGCACCACCAGCTCGGCGGCGGCGAAATCCGCGTCGAAGCTGACGGCGGCGAACGTGGCTTCCAGCGCGTCGGCCAGGATGGACGGACGGTTGAAGCCGCCGCTTTTCAGCTCGCCCTCGCCCAGGTACAGGTAGTCGCCCAGCTTCAATTCATGGGCGATCTCGGCCAGCGTGTTCTGGTTGACCAGATTGGCGCGCAACCGGGACAGCTCGCCCTCGGTCAACTGCGGAAACTGGTCGAACAACATGCGGGCCACGGTGTAATTGAGGATGCTGTCGCCGACGAACTCGAAGCGTTCATTATTGGCGCTGCCGTAGCTGCGGTGCGTCAAGGCCTGGCGCAGCAATTCCGGCGTCTTGAAGGAATAGTCCAGCGCCTGGGACAGGCGCCGGAATCGATTATCGGTGTGGGTCACGGTATGGTTATTGAACAGCAGGCGGTTGGCCTGCCTGGGTATCGAAATGGAATAGCAGACTGACATTGGCGAACAGCGGCACCTCGCGCTGATACTGCGCGCGCAGGAAGTTGCCGCTACTGCCGGCCACCACCGTCAAGTTATCGCCCTTGATCGCGGTGATGTCGGCAACGGCCGCCTTCTGGTCAAACTCATGCCGCAGCGTGTACTCGCCGGCATTGGTTTCGGCGGACAGGGTCTGCAACGTATTCTTGATATTGGCGAATTCGGTGTAGACCGGCACGATCTTGAACACCAGCAACAAGGCGGCGCCGGCCAGGGCGACACACAACAGCACGGCGATGCCAGACAAGCCCCTCTGTTTTTTCATGCGAATCTCCCGCTGCGGCCAGCGCGGCCTGTAGCTTATTGAATTTTGCTGCCGATGCGCGACAGGTTGCCGAAGTTCATCCAGATCATGAAGGCCTTGCCGACCATCAGATCATCCTTGACGAAGCCCCAGTAGCGGCCGTCGGAACTGTTGTCGCGGTTGTCGCCCATCATGAAGTAATTGCCCTGCGGCACTTTGCAGACAAAGCCATCGTCATCGTAGCGGCAATTGTCGCGGTACGGGAAGTCCTGCACCTGGCTCAGCGCCACCACAGGCGTGCCCGCATTATTCAGCACCTTGTAGTGCTTGCCGTTCTGGCTTTCACGGAACTGATCGGCCGTAATCTGTTGCAGGCCCAACTCCTTTTCCAGGTAATCGTAGGTGCCGTCCTGCACATCGGTCAGCGGCTTGCCGTTGACGGTCAGGCGCTTGTTGCGGTACTCGACGGTATCGCCCGGCAGGCCGATCACGCGCTTGATGTAATTGATCTTGGGATTCGGCGGGTAGTTGAACACCACCACGTCGCCGTGCTGCACCTGCCCGACCGGGATCAATACATTATTGAGGACCGGCACGCGAATGCCATAGGCGAATTTATTGACCAGGATGAAGTCGCCGACGACCAGGCCCGGCCGCATCGAGCTGGACGGAATCTGGAACGGCTCCACCAGGAAAGAGCGCAGCACGAACACCACCAGGATCACCGGGAAGAAGCCGCGGGAATAATCCACGAAATGGCCGGCCTCGGCGCCGCTGGCGGCGCGCTTCTTGGCCAGCAGCCACTTGTCCAGCGCCCACACCACGCCGGTGATCAGCACAAACACCAGCATCACGGCGGTGAAGCTCATGTAGTTGGAGAGGAAGCCGAAGCCGCCGATCACCAGCGCCAGATAGCCCCACTGCACGGACTGCGGCCAATCGGCCGCCCCTTCCTGCTTCTTGCCGCCCAGCACGATCAGCATGGCGCCGATCGCTGCCAGGGCGACGAATACCCAGTACAAGTTTCCGCCCACTTATTTGTCCCCTACTTGAAGAATGGCAAGGAAAGCCTCTTGCGGGATTTCCACGTTGCCGACCTGTTTCATGCGTTTCTTGCCGGCTTTTTGCTTTTCCAACAGTTTCTTCTTACGCGTGATGTCGCCGCCATAGCACTTGGCCAGCACGTTCTTGCGCAGCGCCTTGACGGTTTCGCGGGCGATGATGTGGCCGCCGATGGCCGCCTGCACCGCGATGTCGAACATCTGGCGCGGGATCAGTTCGCGCATCTTGGACACCAGCTCGCGGCCGCGGTACACGCTGGAAGCGCGGTGCACGATCAGAGACAACGCGTCCACCTTCTCGCCGTTGACCAGCACGTCCAGCTTGACCAGATCGGCGCTCTGGAATTCCTTGAACTCGTAGTCCAGCGAGGCGTAGCCGCGGCTGGTGGACTTCAGCTTGTCGAAGAAGTCCATCACCACTTCGTTCATCGGCAGGTCGTAGGTCAGCATCACCTGGCGGCCCATATACTGCATATTGCGCTGCACGCCGCGCTTCTGGTTGCACAGGGTCATCACCGCGCCGACATAATCCTGCGGCACCAGGATGGTGGAGGTGATGATGGGTTCGCGCAACTCGTCGTACTTGCCGGCTTCCGGCATGCGCGACGGGTTGGACACCACTTCAACCGTGCCGTCCTTCATCACCACTTCGTAATTCACCGTGGGGGCGGTGGTGATCAAGTCCATGTCGAACTCGCGCTCCAGCCGCTCCTGCACGATTTCCAGGTGCAAGAGGCCAAGGAAGCCGCAGCGGAAGCCGAAGCCCAGCGCCTGCGACACTTCCGGCTCGTACTTCAGCGAGGCGTCGTTCAACTGCAGTTTTTCCAGCGCGTCGCGCAGCGCTTCGTAATCGTGGCTTTCCACCGGATACAGGCCGGCGAACACTTGGGACTGCACGTCCTTGAAGCCCGGCAGCGCCTCGGTGGCCGGATTGCTCACCAGGGTGATGGTATCGCCCACCTTGGCCGATTTCAGCTCCTTGATGCCGGCGATGACAAAGCCGACTTCGCCCGCGTTCAGGCTGGGGCGCTGCACCGACTTCGGCGTGAACACGCCCACCTGTTCGCACAGATGCTCGGCGCCGGTGGCCATGAACTTGATCTTGTCCTTGGGCTTCAGCGAGCCGTCGATGACCCGCACCAGCATCACCACGCCGACATAGTTGTCGAACCAGGAGTCGACGATCAGCGCCTTCAGCGGGCCGTCCGGATTGCCCTGCGGCGGCGGAATCTTGTTGACCACCTCTTCCAGGATGTCTTCGATACCGATGCCGGACTTGGCCGAGGCGCGCACCGCGTCTACGGCTTCAATGCCGATGATGTCCTCGATCTCCTGGGAGATGCGTTCGGGGTCGGCGGCCGGCAAGTCGATCTTGTTCAGCACCGGCACCACTTCCACGCCCAGTTCGATGGCGGTGTAGCAGTTGGCCACGGTCTGGGCTTCCACGCCCTGCGAGGCGTCCACCACCAAGAGCGCGCCTTCGCAGGCGGACAGCGAGCGCGACACTTCATAGCTGAAGTCCACGTGTCCCGGGGTGTCGATCAGGTTCAGATGGTAGACCTCGCCATTGCGGGCCTTGTACTGCAAGGCGGCAGTCTGCGCCTTGATGGTGATGCCGCGTTCCTTCTCGATATCCATCGAGTCGAGCACCTGGGCGCTCATTTCGCGCAGCTCGAGGCCGCCGCAGAATTGAATGAAACGGTCGGCCAGGGTGGACTTACCATGGTCGATATGGGCAATGATCGAAAAATTTCGGATGTTCTTCATCGGTTTCCAGCAAAAGAGAAGGGCACGCAAGCGTGCCCGGGGCTGCTGACGGATGGCCCTTCCGGGGGACCCGCTCGGGTCCGACGGCTGCCGGAAGCCGATCAGCAAGCGGGGGCGCGTCCTGCGCGCCCCCGGTTTGACTCACACTGGCGCGGATTTTAGCCGATTTCGCTCAAGTGTGCAGCCAACTTCGTCGCATCGAGATGCCAGTGGCAGATTTCGGTCTCGCCATCCATCAGCACCGGCACCAGCTCATTGAAGCGGGCCTCCAGCGCCGGATCGGCATCGACATCCAGCACTTCCAGCTCAAAGCCGTGGCGCTCGCGCCAGGGCGCAAGCTCCGCCAGCATCTGATGGCACAGGCTGCAGTATTCGCGGAAGTAAAGCGTCAGCTTCACTGCGCGTCGCCCACAGTCAGCGGCACAAACTGCACCTGACCCTGGCGCATCACCTGCAATGCCACCGTGCCGCCCTTCTTCACTTGCTCCAGCGCCTTCTTCAACTGGGCGAAGCTCTGCAGCGGCTCGCTGCCGACGCCGACGATGACGTCGCCGGGCTGAATGCCGGCGCGCATCGCCACGCCGTTGGCCGCGCGCACCAGCAGGCCATAGTCGATGCCGGCCTGCTTCAGCTGCATCGGCGTCAATTCCTGCAGTCGCAGGCCTATCTGCGCCAGGCTCTGCTCACCCTGCGCGCCAGGCTTGCGGTATTCGCGCTGGGCGATGCGGGAGTCCTCTTCCTTCAACTCCTCCGGCACCACGCGCACGCTCGCCGGCGCGCGGTTGCGCCAGATATCCAGCGCCAGCGGCTTGCCAGGCGGCATATCGCTGATCAGGCGCTGCAGATCGCCGCCGGAATTCACTTCCTGGCCATTGACCTTGACGATGATGTCGCCAGCCTTCAGCCCCGCTTTCTGCGCCGGGCCTTTCGGATCCAGCGCATTGATCAGCGCGCCGCTGGGCTTGGCCAGGCCAAACGAGGCCGCCAGCTCCTTGCTCAGCTCCTGAATCACCACGCCGATGCGGCTGCGGGTCACCTTGCCCTTTGCCTTCAGCTGATCCGCCACATTCATCGCGGTATCGATCGGAATGGCGAAAGAGATGCCCATGAAGCCGCCGGAACGGCTATAGATCTGCGAATTGACGCCGATCACCTCGCCCCTCATGTTGAACAGCGGGCCGCCGGAGTTGCCGGGATTGACCGCGGCGTCGGTCTGGATGAACTGCACCGCGCTTTCGTCCGGCAGCATGCGGTTCTTGCCGGAAACGATGCCCGATGTAGCGGTGTTTTCAAAGCCGAACGGCGAGCCGATGGCCAGCACCCACTGTCCCACCTTCACATCCTTGGCATTCCCGAGGCGGGCCACCGGCAGGTTGGCGGCTTCGATCTTCAGCAAGGCCACGTCGGAACGGGCATCGGAGCCGATGACCTTGGCCTGGAATTCGCGCTTGTCGGTCAATTTGACGGTGATCTTGTCGGCGCGCGCCACCACATGGGCATTGGTCAGCACGTAACCGTCAGCGGAGATGATGAAGCCGGAGCCGAGCGAGCTTTCCTGGCGTTCCTGCATGCGCGGCGGCGCGAAACGGCGGAAAAACTCGAAGAACGGGTCGCCCTCCATGCCTTCCGGCAAACCGGACGACACTTCCTTGACCGTGGACGTGGTGCTGATATTGACCACGGCCTTGCCTTCGGTTTCAACAATGGCGCTGAAATCCGGCAGATCCGCCGCCATGGCGACGGGAACCGCGGCAGTCAGCACCGATGCCGCCAGCATGGCGGAAACGATCAGCTTTTTGATCGACATGTGCGCTCCATCTTTTTGCTGTGTTGTGGATTGAATACGCCGGCGAGCGCCGGCTATTGAAACGAACAGACAGGAAATACAAGCCTGGCGGCCGGCATCACCCCTCCTCTATTCTCATCGACGCGGAAGAACAACCGCGCCGGTCACTGCGGGCCACTCTCCCGCCGCCAGCGGAAAAGTGGCCAATCCCAATCATCTTGCCCGGCTCACTCGCTCTTGGCATTGAGATGCATGCCCTTGAGCAGCGCCATCATCGCCGTTTGCGGCATATCGCCCACCGCCGTCAGCTGCATATCGCCCTGATAGCTGGTAGCCATATTGATTGCGCCGTGCAGATTGCCCACCCGCTCCATCCGCGCGTTTTCCGGCGGCGGCGGCTCGACGAACACCGACAGCATCACCAGCCCGTCGGACAGCACCAGATGACGCACCGGCTTGGCTCCCGTGCCAGGCAACACCCGTTCCGCCGAGCGCAACAAGCGGAAGCCCTGCGGCAAACCGGTGATTTCATTTTGCGAAATCGACGGATCCGCGCCCGTCGGCGCCTTGGACGAACGCAGCAGGAACTTCTGCGGCAGCTTGGCGCGGTAGGCCCGCTTATCCTTGACGCCGGCCAGCTCTATCTCGGTGAAGGTGAATTGCTCCACCGAGTCGCCGCGCGGCGACAGGGTGATCATCTTCAAGGGCAGATAGGTGGTCGGCTCGACGCACATGCGCATGGTGTAGCGCTGCGGATCGCGCGGCTGCAGATCCAGCCACTGGCAGTCTCGCTGCGCCACCCGATCCGTGCCGGTGCGCTTGAGCACATAGGAGCGGGCAATATCGTCGACATCGTCAGGCAGCAAGGCCGGGAACAGCCGCATCGCGCTGATCTTGCAGGCCATCAGCGCGCGCTTGTCCTGCGCGTAGCAAGTCAGCTCGCCGCCGTTCCTCACCACCTCGCGCGGCGGACCGTCCAGCGAAGTACGCTTCTCGCGGACATTGTCCCCCGGCCCCTGGCGCACCAGGCGGAAGGTTTCCAGCATGCCATTCATCTGATGCAGATAGGTGCCGTCCAAAGCCTGCTGCCGGCTGGCATTGCCAACCTTGCGCAACAGCTGCATGTCATCCTCGGCGTGGGCCGCACAGGCGGCCCCGAACATCAACACACCAATCAGGGGTACGACACGCATCAGTGGCGAACTCCGTTTCCGTAAGATACGCGCATCACACCTTGATCCGCGGTCACTTCCTGGTGAGCCAGCACATACGGGTCATCCTGCTCAAGCTGAGCCGGCTGAGCCATCTGCACCGGCACGCCGCGATCGGCGATCACGGATGGCGAGGCCTGACGATGGCTGAGCTGCTGCCAGCCCACCACCGCGGCGAAGCTGACGCTGGCGGCCAGCGCCACGGCGCCCGCCGTTCTAGCGCGCTGCGGCCGCATCCAGCGGCGCGGAGCCAGCACGGTCGGCTCCGCCGCCAGGCGCTCGGCCACCTTGGCGCGCACGTCGAGCGAGGCCAGCCGATTGGCGCGCATCGCATCGCCGATCAGATGATATTGTTCCCAGGCCGCATCCAGGTCTTTGTCGTCGGCGATCGAGGCAATGGCCTTATTGACCAGGGGCTCGTCCAGTTCGCCGTCAATCAGCGCGGAAATCGTTTCTTTCATACTTACCACCTTCTGTTCTTGGCCGTATCCAGCAGAGGCCGCAGTTCAGCAGCAATCGCCTCGCGAGCGCGGAAAATCCGCGAACGCACAGTGCCTATCGGACAATCCATCACCGTAGCGATCTCGTCGTAGGACAGCCCCTCCATTTCCCTGAGGGTAATGGCGGTACGCAACTCCTCCGGCAAGGCTTCCACGGCGGCATTGACCGTTGCCAGAATTTCCTTGTTCATCAGCTCGGTTTCGGGCGTGTTCATGTCCGGGATCTGCGACGCCATGTCGAAGCTCTCGCCGTCCTCGTCCTCGATCTCGCTGTTCACCACCGGGCGTCGCCCGTTGGCGCTGAGGAAATTCTTGGCCGTATTGATGCCTATCCTGTACAGCCACGTGTAAAACGCGCTCTCACCTCGGAAAGACGGCAAAGCACGATACGCTTTGATAAAAGCTTCCTGCGTCACATCCTCGATGTCCGAACCGTCGCGGATAAACCGCGACAACAGCCTGGCGAGACGTCGCTGATACTTGGCAACAAGCAGATCGAAAGCTCTTTTTTCACCTCGCTGGGCACGTTCCACCAACTGTTGATCGATATCCCGATCACTCATGTCGTTGTTATGCTCCCTGGTTTGCCCACTGTTCTATGTGGTCGTTACGTGGACTGTGATCTAGACCACAGGCTTCGCCTTGAGTTCCCAATATCGAGGACGATGCGAAACATATCATCCCCGCGGCAAAACTTGAACATCCAAATGTCAACTATTGCCAGTATTTTCTAGAGCCTTTACACTCCAACCAAGCACTTGCTTGAATGACAGGCAGCTAACCCATATCCACCGTCAGGAGCATCCAATGAGCACTCCCGGGCAGCGTTTCCGCCAGGCCGTGGCCACCGAAAAACCGTTGCAAGTGGTGGGCGCAATCAACGCCTATGCTGCACGTTTGGCCGAACACTCAGGTTTCAAGGCCTTATACCTGTCCGGCGGCGGCGTCGCCGCGGCATCCTGCGGCATTCCGGACCTTGGCATCACCACGCTGGAAGACGTGCTGATCGACGCTCGCCGCATCACCGACGTCACCGACCTGCCGCTGCTGGTCGACATCGACACCGGCTGGGGCGGCGCCTTCAACATCGCCCGCGCGGTGCGCAGCCTGGAGAAAGCCGGCGTGGCGGCCGTTCACATTGAAGATCAGGTTCTGCAAAAGCGCTGCGGCCACCGCCCCAATAAGGCGATCGTGCCGCAGGATGAGATGGTGGACCGCATCAAGGCCGCCACCGACGCCCGCCGCGACGACAGCTTCGTCATCATGGCCCGCACCGACGCCCTGGCGGTGGAGGGTTTGGACGCCGCCATCGAACGCGCCGTCGCCTGCGTGGAAGCCGGCGCCGACATGATCTTCCCGGAAGCGATGACCGATCTGGCCATGTACAAGCGCTTCGCCGAGGCGGTGAAAGTGCCGGTGCTGGCCAACATCACCGAGTTTGGCGCCACCCCGTTGTACACCACGGACGAACTGGCCGCCAATGGCGTCGGCCTAGTGCTGTACCCGCTATCGGCCTTCCGCGCCATGAGCCAGGCCGCGCTGGAAGTATACGGCGCGATCCGCCGCGACGGCACGCAACAGGCCGTGCTGGACAAGATGCAAACCCGGGTGCAGCTGTACGACCACCTGGGTTACCACGAATACGAAAAGAAACTGGACCAGCTATTCGCCGCCGGCAAGCAATAAAAACACGCAAAGCAACGGCAACGCCCCAAGTCTGACAAAGGAGAAGTGGCATGACTGAAGTGGTACTAACCGGCAAACCGAAGAAATCCGTGGCGCTGTCCGGCGTGGCCGCCGGCAACACCGCGCTGTGCACCGTAGGCCGCAGCGGCAACGACCTGCACTATCGCGGCTATGACATCCTGGACATCGCCGGCCATTGCGAATTCGAGGAAGTGGCCTACCTGCTGGTGCACGGCAAGCTGCCGAACAAGGCGGAACTGACCGGCTACAAGAAGAAGCTGAAATCGCTGCGCGGCCTGCCAGCCTCGGTCAAGGCCGTGCTGGAAGCGCTGCCGGCCAGCGCCCATCCGATGGATGTGATGCGCAGCGGCGCCTCGGCGCTGGGTTGCGCGCTGCCGGAGAAGGATGACCACAACCTGGCCGGCGCGCGAGACATCGCCGACCGCCTGATGGCCTCTTTCGGCTCCATCCTGCTCTACTGGTATCACTACAGCCACAACGGCAAGCGCATCGAGGTGGAAACCGACGACGACAGCACAGGCGGCCACTTCCTGCACCTGCTGCACGGCGTCAAGCCGTCCTACGAGTGGGTGCGCGCGATGCACACCTCGCTGAACCTCTACGCCGAACACGAATTCAACGCCTCCACCTTCACCGCCCGCGTCATCGCCGGCACCGGCTCCGACATGTACAGCGCCATCACCGGCGCCATCGGCGCGCTGCGCGGCCCCAAACACGGCGGCGCCAACGAAGTGGCGTTTGAAATCCAGCAGCGCTATGAAAATCCGGACGAAGCGGAAGCCGACATCCGCGCCCGCGTCGAGAAGAAAGAAGTGGTGATCGGCTTCGGCCACCCCGTTTATACGATTTCCGACCCGCGCAACAAGGTCATCAAGGAAGTGGCGCGCCAGCTGTCCAAGAGCAACAGCGACATGAAGATGTTCGATATCGCCGAGCGCCTGGAAAGCGTGATGTGGGACGTCAAGAAGATGTTCCCGAATCTGGACTGGTTCTCGGCCGTCAGCTACCACGCGATGGGCGTGCCCACCGCCATGTTCACCCCGCTGTTCGTGATCTCCCGCACCAGCGGCTGGGCAGCCCACGTGATTGAGCAGCGCCAGGACGGCAAGATCATCCGCCCGTCGGCCAATTACATCGGGCCGGAGGATCAGGTTTTCATTCCGTTGGAAAAACGCTGAGCTTCTCGCCACGAGACCCACTGAAAGACGAAGACGCATTTCCAAATACCTAGGCCGTGAAGACGCAGGGCTCTTGTGGATTTCGTGGGTTTCGTGGCCAACTGGATTTACTTGTGGGATTTTAATGAACACCGCCTACCGCACCGCCCTGCCCGGCACCGGGCTAGACTACTTCGACGCCCGCGCCGCCGTGGAAGCCATCCAGCCCGGCACCTGGGACAAGCTGCCCTATACCGGCCACATCCACGCAGAGAACCTGGTCCGCCGCTGCGATCCGGCCATGCTGACCGAATGCCTGGAACAAATCGTCCATCGCAAGCGCGAGCGCGACTTCCCCTGGTTCCCCGCGCGCGTGGTCTGCCATGACATCCTCGGCCAGACCGCGCTGGTGGACCTGGCCGGCCTGCGCGACGCCATCGCCGACCAGGGCGGCGACCCGGCCCAGGTCAACCCGGTGGTGCCGGTGCAGTTGATCGTCGACCACTCGCTGGCGGTGGAATGCGGCGGCTTCGACCCAGACGCGTTCCAGAAGAACCGCGACATCGAAGATCGCCGCAACGAGGACCGTTTCCATTTCATCGAGTGGACCAAGACCGCCTTCGACAATGTCGACGTGATTCCGGCCGGCAATGGCATCATGCACCAGATCAATCTGGAGAAGATGAGCCCAGTGATCCACAACGACCACGGCGTCGCCTACCCGGACACCTGCGTCGGCACCGACAGCCACACCCCGCACGTGGACGCGCTGGGCGTGATCGCCGTAGGCGTCGGCGGCCTGGAAGCCGAGAACGTGATGCTGGGCCGCGCCTCGTGGATGCGGCTGCCGGACATCGTCGGCGTGGAGCTGAGCGGCAAACCTGGCTCCGGCATCACCGCCACCGACGTGGTGCTGGCGCTGACCGAATTCCTGCGCCAACAAAAAGTCGTCGGCGCGTATCTGGAGTTCTACGGCGAAGGCGCGGCCGCGCTGACGCTGGGCGACCGCGCCACCATTTCCAATATGGCGCCGGAGTACGGCGCGACGGCGGCGCTGTTCTTCATCGACCAACAGACGATCGATTACCTGAAACTGACCGGCCGCAGCGACGAGCAGGTGAAGCTGGTGGAAACCTACGCCAAGACCGCCGGCTTGTGGGCGGACAGTCTCAAAACCGCCGAATACGAGCGCGTGCTGAAGTTTGATCTCTCAACCGTCACCCGCACCCTGGCCGGCCCATCGAATCCGCACAAACGGCTGCCGGTAGCCGACCTGGCCGAACGCGGCATCGCGGTCAACTTGCCCGAGGCGCGCGCGCAGGAAGCCCAAGGCCTGCTGCCGGACGGCGCGGTCATCATCGCCGCCATCACCAGTTGCACCAACACCAGCAACCCGCGCAACGTGATCGCCGCCGGCCTGTTGGCGCGCAATGCCAACAAGCTGGGCCTGGTGCGCAAACCGTGGGTCAAGTCTTCGCTCGCGCCCGGCTCCAAGGCCGTGGAACTGTATCTGAAGGAAGCCGGCCTGCTGTCCGAACTGGAAAAGCTCGGCTTTGGCATCGTCGCCTTCGCCTGCACCACCTGCAATGGCATGTCCGGCGCGCTGGATGCGAAAATCCAGCAGGAAATCATAGCCCGCGACCTGTACGCCACGGCAGTGCTGTCCGGCAACCGCAACTTTGACGGCCGCATCCATCCCTACGCCAAGCAGGCCTTCCTCGCCTCGCCGCCGCTGGTGATTGCCTACGCCATCGCCGGCACCATCCGCTTCGACATCGAAAAAGACGTATTGGGCGTGGTAGAGGGCAAGGAAATCCGTCTGAAAGACATCTGGCCGTCCGATGCCGAAATCGACGCCGTGCTGAAGCAGGCTGTCAAACCGGAACAGTTCCGCCAGGTCTACGAGCCGATGTTCGCCATCCGCCAGGACAGCGGCGAGAAGGTCAGCCCGCTGTACGCCTGGCGGCCGCAAAGCACGTATATCCGCCGCCCGCCGTACTGGGAAGGCGCGCTGGCCGGCGCGCGCACGCTGAAGGGCATGCGGCCGCTGGCCTTGCTGCCGGACAACATCACCACCGACCACCTGTCGCCGTCCAACGCCATCCTGGCCAGCTCCGCCGCCGGCGAATACCTGGCCAAGATGGGCCTGCCGGAAGAGGACTTCAACTCCTACGCCACCCACCGCGGCGACCACCTGACCGCGCAGCGCGCCACCTTCGCCAACCCGCAGCTGGTCAACGAAATGGCGGTGGTGGAAGGCGAGGTGAAGAAAGGCTCGCTGGCCCGGGTGGAACCGGAAGGCAAAGTCATGCGGATGTGGGAGGCCATTGAAACCTATATGGAACGCAAGCAGCCCCTGATCATCATCGCCGGGGCCGACTACGGCCAGGGCAGCTCTCGCGACTGGGCGGCCAAGGGCGTGCGTCTGGCAGGCGTCGAAGCCATCGTCGCCGAGGGTTTCGAGCGCATCCACCGGACTAACTTGATTGGAATGGGCGTGCTGCCGCTGGAATTCAAACCCGGCGTCAACCGAAAAACGCTGGGCCTGGACGGCACCGAAACCTACGATGTGATCGGCCGGCGCCAGCCGCGCGCCGACCTGACGCTGCTCATCCATCGCAAAAACGGCGAAACCACGCAGGTGGCCGTGACCTGTAGGCTGGATACGGCGGAAGAAGTGTCGATTTACGAGGCCGGCGGCGTGCTACAGCGCTTTGCTCAGGATTTTCTGGAAGCGGCGCGCGTCTGACAGCGGATACAACAGGATAAATACATGACTGACTCCAAACAAATCCGCATCCCCGCCACCTATATGCGCGGCGGCACCAGCAAGGGCGTATTCTTCCGGCTGCAAGACCTGCCGGAGGCGGCCCGCCAGCCCGGCGCGGCGCGCGACCGGCTGCTGCTGCGCGTCATCGGCAGCCCGGACCCGTACGGCAAGCAGATAGACGGCATGGGCGGCGCCACGTCCAGCACCAGCAAGACCGTCATCGTATCCAAGTCGACACGGAAAGATCACGATGTCGATTATCTGTTCGGCCAGGTCAGCATCGATCAAGCCTTTGTCGACTGGACCGGCAACTGCGGCAACCTGTCCGCCGCGGTCGGGCCGTTCGCCATCGCCAGCGGCCTGATCGACCCGGCGCGCATTCCCGACAACGGCTTCTGCACCGTGCGCATCTGGCAGGCCAATATCGGCAAGACCATCATCGCGCATGTGCCGATCACCCGCGGCCAGGTGCAGGAAACCGGCAACTTTGAACTCGATGGCGTCACCTTCCCCGCCGCCGAGGTGCAGCTGGAATTTCTCGACCCCGCCGACGAGGGGGAAGGCGAAGGCGGAGCCATGTTCCCCACCGGCAAGCTGGTGGACCAACTGGACGTGCCAGGCGTGGGCAACTTCCCGGCCACGCTGATCAATGCCGGCATCCCCACCATCTTCGTCAACGCAGCCGACATCGGCTACACCGGCACGGAATTGCAAGATGCCATCAATGCCGATCCCGCCGCGCTGACGCGCTTTGAAACCATACGCGCCTATGGCGCGCTGAAGATGGGACTGATCCAGGACCTGGACCAGATCGCCAGCCGCCAGCACACGCCCAAGATCGCCTTCGTGGCGCCGCCGGCAGACTACACCGCATCCAGCGGCAAGCGGGTCAAAGCCACGGACATCGACGTGCTGGCGCGCGCCATGTCCATGGGCAAGCTGCACCACGCGATGATGGGCACCGCCGCCGTGGCCATCGGCACCGCCGCCGCCGTGCCCGGCACCCTGGTGAATCTGGCCGCAGGCGGTTGCAAACGCCAGGCCGTCCGTTTCGGCCACCCGTCCGGCACCCTGCGCGTGGGGGCGGAAGCCAAATTGGTAAACGGAGAATGGACCGTGACCAAGGCCATCATGAGCCGCAGCGCCCGCGTCTTGATGGAGGGCTGGGTTCGCGTGCCCGCGGACACAATATAAGAGCCGCGAACAAAACCCCTGACCCTGCGTTGCGCCTCCTTGCCATACGAATTGTACTGTCTGCGTCGGCGCGCCTTGGCTCAGGTGCTCTCATGAGGTTTTGTTCGCGACTCTAAACACACGCCACCGAAAAAGGGATGCCAAGGCATCCCTTTTTCTCTTTCCCCTGTCCGCCCGGCCTGCCGCTGACAATTTCTGGCGCCATCCATGAGATAATGCCGTCAGGCATTCACGCGAGCCGTGCGCATCCCGGCATCATCCGGCCCGCCGACGCGTCATGCCCGCCCTGTCATCACCCGGAAAACCAAGCCCATGGACAATACCGCCCCCATCCTGACGTCTTCATCCGACTGGCACTGGAGCCCCACTCCCTATCCCGGCGCAGATTTCGTCTGGCTGCGCAGAAATCCAGACGGAGGCGGATCGGCGTTGCTGAAGCTGGCCAAAGGGGCGAAGCTGCCCTTGCACCAGCACCCTGGCACGGAGCAAGTGTTCGTAACCGCCGGCAAACTGAAGGTGGGCGAGCATGTGCTGAACAAGGGCGACCACCTGTTCATCGACGCCAATGTCCCGCACGCGGTGGAAGCGCTGCAGGCCACCGTGTATCTGACCCTGTCGGAGACCGATGGCGTGGAGCTGCTGGAGCAAGAGCCGGCCTAAGGCCGACCTGTCATTACGGCTTGATCGCCACCTTCAACACGCCATCTCGCTGATGGGAGAACAAGTCGTAGGCTTCGACGATCTGGTCCAGCTCGTAGCGGTGCGTGACCAGCGGCGACAGATCCAGCCGCTGGCTTTCCAGCACATTCAACAGCCGCCGCATGCGTTCCTTGCCGCCGGGGCACAGCGAGGACACGATGCGCTTGTCGCCCAGGCCGGCATTGAACGCGTCCAGCGGAATCTTCAGATCGGTGGAATAAACCCCCAGGCTGGACAGCGTGCCGCCCGGCTTCAGCACGCGCAACGCCGACTCGAACGTACCTTGGGTGCCCAGGGCTTCGATCGACGCATCCACGCCGCGGCCGCCGGTCAGCTTCATGATTTCCGCAATCACATCCACCTGATGGAAATTCAGCGCCACATCCGCGCCTAGCTGGCGCGATATGCCCAGCCGCTCGTCCAGGCCATCCACCGCGATGATGCAAGACGCGCCGCGCAAACGCGCGCCAGCCACCGCGCACAAGCCTATCGGCCCCTGCGCGAACACCACCACGATGTCGCCGATCCGGATATTGGCCGCCTCCGCACCGGCAAAACCGGTGGACATGATGTCGGGACACATCAGCACCTGCTCGTCGCTGAGCCCGTCCGGGATCGGCGCCAGATTCGCCTGGGCGTCCGGCACCAGCACGTACTCGGCCTGGGTGCCGTCTATGGTGTTGCCGAAGCGCCAGCCGCCCATGGGCTTGTAGCCATGGCATTCGCAACCGCCGTCCTGCGCCGGATGGCCGTCCTGACATCCATAGGAGGTGAAGCTCGGGCAGATCGCCCCCGCGATCACCCGCTGTCCTTCTCGATAACCTTTGACGTTGGCGCCCAGCTTCTCGATCACGCCCACTGGCTCATGGCCTATGGTCAAGCCGGATGCCACCGGGTACTCGCCTTTCAGAATGTGCACATCGGTGCCGCAAATGGTGGTGGTGGTGATTTTCACCAAGGCATCGCCGGGGCCAACCGCCGGAATCGCTTTTTCCCGCAGTTCTATCCTGCCTGGCGCGACGAATACCGTTGCCTTCATGCTGCTCATGGCCTGTCTCCCGCATTGTTGGCGGTTGCGGCGCAGGATGGCGCCGCAACCCATGCTTCAATACAGTAGACCTATTCGCCGGCCGCAAGCGCGCCGCCAGATCGAATGGCCAGTCCCTGACACAGGTCAAGCAGCCAGTGGCTTCGGCCCTAATTGCCGCCAAACACGGCTTTGACCTGCTGCAGATACTGGAAGCCGCCCATCTCGGTCGGTTCGATGAACGAGCCTTCGCCGTACTCGTTCCAGCAGCAAATCACGGCGTACTTGTGAGCCTGCCACGGCCCGCCATCCATCAGCGCCTTGGCAGCCTGCAGGTGCTGGCGGAACTGCTCCGGCGTGCTTTCGGAATGGTCGTGCTGCGGATAGCCGGTCGTGCCGCCCCATGGCTGCTTGTCCCACCCTGAGGTGGTGGGCACGATCAGCGGCAAGTTGCCCTTCTGCGCGAACCCCTGCCAGTGTGCCCGATAGCCCTGATCCAGCTCGTCATAGCTGTAGGATAGGTGGGGGTCGGCCGGTCCCTGCTGATAGTTGTAGGTGGAGAAGGCGCCATAGCCATCCGCTTTGGCAGTGCTGGAGATGAACGGCGTGGTGGCGCCGGTGCCGGCGACAAACTGGATGCTGGCGCCGCCGGCCTCGGCGACGATGGACTGCGCTCGCGCCAGCAGCGCCTGGCTGGTCTGCCCGAAGGTCTTGGCTTGGCTCTCCAGCATATCGGCGGAGAACACGAAGACCACGGGATGCCCATCCATTTTCAAGAATTCCGGACGGGAAAAGTAGTTAGCCTCCCAGTAGCGGATCATGCCATCCCAGTCGCTCAAACTGGCCGGAAACTTGCTGTGATTGGCCCACAGCAACGAAAACTTCACATTGCTGCGCTCCGGCGCGCGCAGATAGGCTTGAAGCGCATGATCCAGATACACCGTGTTGCCCGGCGGCCCCATATACCAGTCAAAAGCCACAAAGGTGATGCCGTAAGCCGCCATCCAGTCCAGCTGCTGCCGCATCACCGCGTCGTCGCCTTCGTGATACCAGCCCAGCAGCGGCTTGCGCTCCGGATACGGTTTGATCGGGTCCCAGGGATGCATGGAGGGCGAGCCCGGCGTGTTGTCGCGCCATCCGGGAAAGTAATACACCCCCAGCTGATAGGAGCCGGCTGCGGCCTGCCCGGCGCACACGGCGAACAACAGCGCCGCCAAAACATGGCGGCCATGACGGTGGATGGCTTTGAACACAAATACACTCCTAAAAAGTCGCGCGGACATGGGCGCCGGATCAGGTGAAATTCATATTTCATTATCAGGCAAACACAAACAGCACATCGTCAATGATTGCTGTTATGGCCCCGCGAACGGAAATGTTGTCGGTTTGATGTAACAACTGGTTTACATGATGTCGTTCCGCGTAAAATATCTCCACATAAAATAATTTCGCTGGATGACAATCATGAACAAGCCGATGCTCTACGCGTTTGCCGCTATCGCCATGTGGGCTTCCGTGGCCACGCTCAGCGCGCTCACCCACAGCTTGCCGCCCTTCTTCGTCGCCGGCGTGGGCCTGATCCTGGGCAGCTTGCTGACCGTGCGCCGCGCCGGAGAATGGAAAGTGCCGCTTAAAGTGTTCGCCAACGGCGTGTACGGCATCTTCGGTTTTTACTTTTTCCTATTTAACGCCTACCGCCTGGCGCCGGTGATGGAAGCCACCGTGCTCAGTTACGTCTGGCCGCTGCTGATGGTGCTGCTGTCGCCGCTGCTGCTGCCAAACACCCGCCTCGGCGCCAATCACATTCTGGGCAGCCTGATCGGCTTTGCCGGCGCGGCGCTGATCGTCACCGGCGGCAAGTTGTCCCTGTCTATGGATGCCCTGCCCGGCTATCTGATGGCGCTGGGCGCCGCCGTGGTATGGGCCACCTACAGCCTGTTCACCCGCCGCCTGCCGGCCAGTTCCGACAACGCCGTCGGCGGTTTCTGCCTGGCCTCCGGCATGCTGGCCCTGGGCTTGCATTTCGCCACCGAACCGGCCGCCCACCCCACCGCCATGCAATGGCTGATCATCGCGGTGCTGGGCTTGCTGCCCATGGGCGCCGCCTTCCTATGCTGGAACCGCGCCATGCAACTGGGAGACCCGCGCCAGACCGGCGCGCTAGGCAACACCACCCCGCTGCTGTCCACGCTGCTGCTGGTGGCATCCGGCCAGGCTGCGCTCAACGGCAGCTCCGCCATCGCCATCGCCATGATCGTGGGCGGCGCGGCGCTGGGCACGTTGCCGGCGGAGCGGCTGCGTCTGCCCTGGAGTCTGCCGCGCCGCGCCTGAGCCATAGGCCGGGCTCGCCGCTTCGACCCGCGGGCTATAATCGCCGCTCCCACTCCAGGAGAACTGCCATGAAGCCCGCCCTCTTTCTGACGCTGCTCGCGGCCAGCCACGTCGCGCTGGCCGCGGACGACAACTGCAAAAACGCCATGACGACGCTGGAGATCAACGACTGCATGCAAAAGCAGTTTGAAGGCGCGGACAAGCGGTTGAACCTGCGTTATCAGGAATTGCTGCAGAAGCTGCGCCTGAACGATAACAGCGCGGCGGCGGACAAGGACAAGCCCTCCTCCCTGCTGGCGCAGGCCCAGCGCAAATGGATAGCCTTCCGCGACGCGGACTGCGACGCCAAGTACCAGATCTACATAGCCGGCACCATACGCAATGCTGTCTTTCTGGGTTGCAAGATCGAGCGCACCGAACAGCGCATCAAGGAGCTGGACCCCGCCCTCTGGTAAGCCCTCGGGTTTGCGGCCACGCGCCCGAGGAGTATCATTTCCGCCTATCTTCAGACAAAACAAAAAAGGGGCTGACATGGCAAGATACTGGGGACGGGTGCTGACCGCGATGGTCACGCCGTTTGACGCGACGGGGCGCTTGAATCTGGGCATGGCATGCCAGTTGGCGCGCCACCTGGCCGACAACGGCAGCGACGGCCTGGTGCTGGCCGCCACTACCGGCGAGGCCCCCACGCTCTCCGAGGCCGAGCGCTTCGACCTGATCCGCGCCGTCAGCGAAACCGTGACCATCCCGGTGCTGGCGGGCACCGGCAGCAACGACACCCGCCACGCGCTGGAAATGACGGCCAAGGCGGAAGCCGCCGGCGCCGCCGGCGTGTTTTTGGTTTCCCCGTATTACAACCGGCCGCCGCAAGCCGGCATCGAAGCGCACTTCCGCGCGCTGGCCGCCGCAACCCGCTTGCCGGTGATGCTGTACGACGTGCCCTGCCGCACCGGCCGCCGCATCGGCCACGACGTGCTGATCCGCCTGTTCCGCGAGGTGGACAATATCGTCGCCTTCAAGGACGCCACCGGCGACCCGGCCGCCGCGGCCCGCTTGGTGGCCGAAGCCGGCGATCATTTTGAGCTCTACTCCGGCGACGACGCGCTGACGCTGCCGCTGCTGGCCGTCGGCGCCGTCGGCGTGGTCGGCACTTCCAGCCACTGGACCGGCCCGGAGTTCGCCGCCATGATCGCCGCCTTCGAGCAAGGCGAGGTGGCCCGCGCCCGCTCCATCAACGCCGCGCTGCAACCCTCTTTCGCCTTCGCCAATACCGAGGACTCGGTGTTCTCGATGTCGGTCAAGGCCATGCTGCGCAGCCAAGGCCTGGCTGTTGGAGAATGCCGCTTGCCGCTGCCGCCCGCGCCAGCCGGCGTCGAAGAACGCGCCGCCCAGGTATGGGATGAACTGCAGGCCTGGCGAGCGATGCAGCGCTAAGCCGCGCCAATCATGCAAAAAGGAGACCGAGAGGTCTCCTTTTTCTTCGCACTCGTACCGCCCAGGGCTTAATCGCGGAAGTTGTTGAACTGCAGCGGCGCGCCGTTTTCCAGGTCGTTGGCGATATCCTTCTTCAGCAGCGCGATGGCCTCCTGCAGCACGTCGCGCTTGGCGCCGGACACCCGCACCGCCTCGCCTTGGATGCTGGCCTGCACTTTCATCTTGGAGTCCTTCAGCAGCTTGACGATTTTCTTCGCCAGATCGCTGTCCAGGCCTTCCTTGATCTTCAGCACTTTCTTGACCTTGTTGCCGGATACCTTTTCCAGCTTGCCGTAGTCCAGGCTGCGCACGTCGACGGCGCGCTTGGACAGCTTGTTCACCAGGATGTCGTTGACCTGGTCCAGCTGGAATTCGGTGTCCGCGTACAGCGTCACTTCCTTGTCGTTGAATTCGATGCGGGCATCGCTGCCCTTGAAATCGTATCGGGTGGAGACTTCCTTGTTGGCCTGATCCAGCGCGTTGCGCACTTCCACCTTGTTTACTTCGGAAACGACATCAAAAGACGGCATAAAACTATCCTCATATGGAACCAGCAGAATTCTAGTAGCGCGCCGTCGGCTTGTCACCCGCGCCGGGCATTGCCAAACCGCCCCGCTGCGTGGTGTGATGGCGGATTCAAGCCCATCATGACCAAAGACAAGACATGCTCGTGACCCTGCCGCAACTGGCCGCCTTCCTGGCCGCCGCCATGCTGATCACCCTCTCGCCCGGCCCGGACAACCTGATGGTCCTGAGCCAGGGCATTTCGCGCGGCCGCCGCCAAGGCATGGCCTTCGGGCTCGGCTGCGCCCTCGGTTGCCTGAATCACACGCTGCTGGCGGCGCTGGGCATCAGCGCGCTGATCGCCGCTTCGCCGCTGGCTTTCACCGCGCTGAAAATCGCCGGCGGGGCTTATCTGGTTTATCTGGGCTGGGGCGCCATCCGCAGCCCCGGCGCCAGCTTCCGCGCCGATGGCCAGGCAACCGGCCCGCAAAGCTCGTTGGCCGCCACCTTTCGCCGCGGCCTGATCGCCAATGCCATCAACCCCAAGGTGGTGCTGTTCTTCCTCGCCTTCCTGCCGCAATTCGTCAACCCGGCGCAGGGTCCGGCCGGCCTGCAGACCGCCATCCTCGGCACCCTGTTCACGCTGCAGGGCGCCGTCATCTTTGGCGCGCTGGGTTATTTTTCCGGCCATGTCGGCCAGTGGCTGGCCAGAAGCCGCAAGGCGAGCCAATGGCTGGATCGCATCGCGGGCAGCATTTTCATCGCTTTGGGACTGCGCCTGATTCTGGCGCGCTGATCAGTGCCGACCTGTCGTCGGCGACACTAGGAGCCAAGCATGACGTTCAACGTGTACCAAGCCTCCATCCCCGTGCTGTTGCGCGGACTGGACAATCTGTCCGCCATCCTGCGCAAGGCGGAGCAGGACGCCGCCGCGCGCAACATCGCGCCTGAAGTGTTTTTGCAGGCGCGGCTGGCGCCGGACATGTTCCCGCTGTTGCGGCAGGTGCAGATTGTCAGCGACACTGCCAAGGGCTGCGCTGCCCGGCTGGCCGGCATTGAGGTGCCAAGCTACGCCGACGAGGAAAAAAGCTTTGACGAGCTGCAGCAGCGTCTGGCCCAGACCCGCGCCTTTATTGAGCGCATTCCCCAGGCGCAGCTGGACGGCAGCGAAAGCCGCGAAGTGACGCTCAAAGTGCGCGGCAACGAGCTGCGCTTCCAGGGCCAGGACTATCTGTGTGGCTTTGCGCTGCCCAATTTCTATTTCCACATCACGGCAGCCTACGCCATCCTGCGCCATAACGGCGTGCCGCTGGGCAAGATGGACTATCTGGGCCAGGTGCAATAATTAAGCACAAGGCAGACGAACGGCGCGACGGCAAAAACCGCCGCGCCAGCTGTCTATTTCTTCAACAAGAATTCCACCAGCACGGTCTTGAAGATAAAGCCGGTCACGCCGAAGCCGAGCGCCAGAAACAGCACGAACATGCCCAGCTTGCCTGCCTTGGATTTCTTGCCCAGGTCCCAGATGATGAAGCCCATGAACAAAATCAAGCCGGTCAGACAGACCGCCATCGAAATATCGGTGAATTGCTCTTCTGACACTTGTCATCCCTTGCCGGCGCCAGTCTGTCGACCCGGCCTGTTCAATGAAGAAGAATTGCCGCC
This sequence comes from Chromobacterium sp. ASV23, assembly GCF_016428945.1. Lineage (NCBI taxonomy): Bacteria > Pseudomonadati > Pseudomonadota > Betaproteobacteria > Neisseriales > Chromobacteriaceae > Chromobacterium > Chromobacterium sp. ASV23. Next base: position 12,859 of record NZ_JAELTR010000037.1, on the reverse strand, counting down.
GCGCAGCACCAACGCCACGCCTGCCGCAGCCATAACCATACCGCCCAGCGCCAGCTCGCTCAAGCGCTCGCCAAACAGCCACCAGGCTTGCAGCGCGGTCAATCCGGGCACCAGATACAGATAGGCCGCCACCCGGCTGACATCGCCATCGCGCAGCATCCGCATCAGCAGCAATACGGCCAGCACCGACAGCATCAGCACGCTCCACCCCAGCGCGAAAATGAACTCTCCGCTCCATACCACTTTGTCGCCGCGCTCAAACGACAGCGCCAGCAGGCCGGTCACGCAAAATGCCGACAGATACTGATGGAAGGTGCCCGTCAAAGGATGGACGCCCTGTCCCCTGCGCTTCTGGTACAGCGTGCCGAAGGTGATCATCAGCAGGCCGGCGGCGACAAACGCAATGCCAGGATTGCCGCTTAGCGCCAGCCCCTTGCTGCCGGCGATCACCAGGGCCGTTCCGGCCAGTCCCAACGCCAAACCCAGCCACTGCACCGCGCGGAAACGCTGTTCGCCCAGCCACCAAGACAGCACAGCCGTCAGCAAGGGCTGCAAGCCCATGACCAGCGCCGCCAGCCCGGCCGGCACACCCAGCTTGATCGCGGCGAACAGGCAACCCAGATAACCACCATGCAGCAATCCGCCGCTGACCCACTGCCGCCTCATTTGCGGCGCGGTTGGCCAAGACGGGCGCAGCGCCGCCACCAGGCCGGCAAAGCACAGCAAGGTCAGCGCCATGCGGATGGCCAGGAAGGTGAACGGCCCGCAATACGGCAGGCCGAGCTTGGCGCCGGTAAAACCGGTGCTCCACAGCAGCACGAATACCCAGGGTATCCACTGATTCGCGCGCATGAGTCCTCCATGACATGCAAAACAAATGGCGGCCTCAGGCCGCCATGTCAAAGATATAAATCGGATTGTATCAGCTACGCTTGCTCCGCGCATTGGCGGCAATGCGCATGCGCAGCGCGTTCAGGCGGATGAAGCCGGCCGCGTCGGCATGATTGTAGGCGCCGCCGTCTTCGTCGAAAGTGGCGATGGTCGGATCGAACAGCGAGTCGGTTTTGGATTCGCGGCCGACGACGATCACATTGCCCTTGTACAGCTTCAGCCGCACCCAACCGTTCACCGTGGCCTGCGACGCGTCTATCATCTGCTGCAGCATCGCGCGCTCCGGGCTCCACCAGTAGCCGGTGTAGATCAGCTGCGCGTACTTCGGCATCAGCTCATCCTTCAGGTGGGCCACTTCGCGGTCCAGGGTGATGGATTCGATGGCGCGGTGCGCTTTCAGCATGATGGTGCCGCCAGGGGTTTCATAGCAGCCGCGCGACTTCATGCCGACATAGCGGTTCTCCACGATGTCCAGGCGGCCGATGCCGTGCTTGTTGCCCAGGCGGTTCAGCTCGGTCAGCACCGCTGCCGGGCTCAGCGCCTTGCCGTTGACGGCGACGATGTCGCCCTGCTGGTATTCCAGCTCCACATATTCGGGCTGGTCCGGCGCGTTTTCCGGGCTGACCGACCACAGCCACATGTCTTCTTCCGGCTCGCGCGCCGGGTCTTCCAGCACCGTGCCTTCATACGAGATATGCAGCAGGTTGGCATCCATGGAATACGGGCTGCCGCCGTTCTTCTTCTTGCTGATGTCGATGCCGTGGGTTTCGGCATAAGCCAGCAGCTTTTCGCGCGACAGCAAATCCCACTCGCGCCACGGCGCGATCACCTTCACATCCGGTTTCAGCGCGTAATAGCCCAGCTCGAAGCGCACCTGGTCGTTGCCCTTGCCGGTGGCGCCGTGCGAGACGGCGTCCGCGCCGACCTGGTTGGCGATCTCGATCTGGCGCTTGGCGATCAGCGGGCGGGCAATCGAGGTGCCCAGCAGGTATTCGCCTTCGTAAATGGTATTGGCGCGGAACATCGGGAACACGAAGTCGCGGACGAATTCCTCGCGCAGATCCTCAATGAAGATGTTCTCCGGCTTGATGCCCAGCGACACCGCCTTTTGCCGCGCCGGCTCCACTTCTTCGCCCTGGCCGATATCGGCGGTGAAGGTCACCACTTCGCACTGGTACTCGTCTTGCAGCCACTTGAGGATCACCGAGGTATCCAGACCGCCGGAGTACGCCAAAACCACTTTTTTGATGTCAGACATTGCTTCTCTTTCTACTGAATTGTTTGCCTATGCGCCGAAGGGAGGACTTCAGTCCTGGCTGCGTCCCAACAGCAGGAATTCGATCAGGGCTTTTTGCACGTGCATGCGGTTTTCCGCTTCGTCCCACACCACGCTCTGCGGACCGTCTATCACCTCTGCCGCCACTTCCTCGCCGCGGTGGGCGGGCAGGCAGTGCATGAACAAGGCGTGGGGCTTGGCATGCTGCATCAGCGCCGCCGTCACCTGATAACCGGCAAAAGCCTCGCGCCGCGCGGTTTGCTCGGCCTCGTAACCCATGCTGGTGAACACGTCGGTGGTGACGATGTCCGCTCCCTGCACGGCGCGCACCGGGTCCTGGGTCAGCTCCAGCACATCAGGGCCGTAATGATGGCCATCAAGCGCGGTCAGCTCGTAACCCAGCGGCGACGCCACTTTCAGCTTGAAGCCTAGCAGGCGCGCGGCCTGCAGCCAGGTGCGGCACACATTGTTGCCGTCGCCTATCCAGGCCACGGTCTTGCCCTTGATCGAACCATGCCGCTCGACATAGGTGAAAATGTCGGCCAACACTTGGCACGGATGGTACTCATTGGTCAGGCCGTTGATCACCGGCACCCGGGAGTGGGCGGCCAAGCGCTCCACCAGGCCCTGCTCGAAGGTGCGGATCATGATGATGTCGCTCATCCTGGACAGCACGCGCGCGGTGTCCTCGATAGGCTCGCCGCGGCCGATCTGCGAACTCTTGGTATCCAAAAACATCGCGTGGCCGCCCAGCTGCGTCATGCCGGCCTCGAACGAGACGCGGGTGCGCGTGGAATTCTTTTCGAACACCATGGACATCACCTTGCCGACCAGCGGCCGGTACAGCTCGCCGGCGCTTTGTCGTCGTTTCAGGACCTGGCTTCGCGCGAAGAGATGGTGGTACTCGTCGGGAGTGAGGTCGCTGAACTGCAGGTAATGCCTTACGGACGTCATGATGCTCCAATCAAAAAAAAAGGCCGTTGCGCGTGCAACACCAAGAGGTGATTTCATGCGCAACGGCACATTACTACACGCTGGTCTCAAGTCACTTTACAAATGCCGCACCCCTATAAGCACACAGGCATGTTTTACAGAAATGCGACATTTGTTATATTTATCGGAAATCGCCCTGTCTGACAAGCACTCAGTTGAACAGGCTGCGCCCCGGCAGCTCCGCCCACTCCTCCGGCCGCAGCACCCGCACGTAGAATTCCCCGCCATCTTCGGCCAAACCATGCATTTCTATGGTTTTTTGCGTTTTTTGCAAACGCGCCAGATAAGCCAGTATGGTGTCGTCTATCACCTGCCCCGGCACCAGCACCGGAATGCCGGGCGGATACGGCACGATCTGGTCGCAACACACGCGCCCGCTCAGCGCGGCATTCGGCCGTCCGTCGTCATCCAGCAGCGGCAAACGTTCGCCGGCCTCGTAGAATGCGTCGCGCGGCAGGCAGGCGAGGCGGGTGAAGCGCGGGATTTCCGGCATCCGCCCCAGGGCGCGCGGCGGCCGGCCTTCCTTGGTCAGCCGCAGCATCGCGTCATACAGCCGCGACAACTTGCTGCGGGTGGTGCCTATGGTCAGCAGCAGCGTGATGGTGCTGAAGGTCGACTTCTCCACCTGGATGTTGTAGCGCTCGAACAGCGCCTGCTGCAGCTCGTCGGCGGTGAAGCCGGAGCGGCTGAAATCGACCGTCAGCTTGGTGGGGTCCAGCTGAATGCCGTCCTCGCGCATTTCTTCCGGCAATAGATCATTCAGCTCCAGCACGCGAAAGGCGCCCGTAGAATTGATCTTCTCCCGCAGCTCCTGCGCCAGCTTCAAGGTGCGGTCCAGCAGGCGGTAGCCTTCCATCACCGCCTGCTTGCGCGCCACGTCCAGGCTGGCGATCAGGTTGTACTGCGGGCTGGTGGACGCATGCATATTGAAGTTTTCGCGGAACAAATGCTCGTCGAAGCGCGGGTCGTTGACGTGAATCATGCTGGCTTGCGAGAACGCCGACAGCACCTTGTGCGTGCTTTGCGTCACGTAGTCGGCACCGGACTCCAGCGCGGTGGGGCGGAAGGCCGGATGGAAACGGGCGAAGCCGTACCACGCCTCGTCCACGATGACCTTGATGCCCTTCTCATGCGCCGCCTCGATGATGGGCTTCAAGTCGTAGCGCAGGCCATCGTAAGTGCATGAAGTCAGGATCAGCACGCGCGCGTCCGGATTCTCGTCTATGGCCTGGAAAATGATCGCCTTCGGCACCGGCCCGAAAATGCCGTACTGGCGGTTGATCGAGGAGTCCAGATACACCGGCCGCGCGCCGGACAGAATCACGCCATGATGCACGGACTTGTGACAGTTGCGATCCAGCAGCAGCTTGTCGCCCGGCGCCAGCAGGGTCTGGAAGATCACTTTGTTGGAAGTAGAGGTGCCATTGGTGGCGAAATAAGTCTTGCGCGCGCCAAAGGCCTTGGCCGCCAACATCTGCGCCTCGGCGATCACCCCGGTGGGATGCAGCAGCGAATCCAGCATCGGCACCGATACCGACAAATCCGCGCGCAGCAGATGCTCGCCGACGAAATCGTGGAAGTCGCCCACCCACGGGCTGCCCTTCAGCGAATCGCCGCCGGAGTGGCCCGGCGTATGCCAGGAGTCCTTGGCCATCCTGACATACTGTTTGAGCCGGTCATAAAAAGGGGTGGCGGATTTTTCCGCCAACTCGGCCGACAAGATGCGGAACCAGCCGTTGAAATCGGCTTCGTCGCGGTAGAAATAGCCGTCCACCGCATGGCTGGCCAACTCCTCCACCAGCGCTCGCTCGTCGTCATCCCGCAAGAAGACGTACAGCGAGATTTCCGGACGAAAATCGCTGATGCGGTTGGCCAGTTGCGCCGCCGCTTCGCCATTGGCGGTACCCTTCAACTGCCGGTCCACCAGCGCCACCTGCACTTCGCCGTCACGGGCAAGCAGCTCCATGGTTTCCGCCGTGGCGTTGGCGGCAACGAAAGTCAGGCCAAACGGATTCTCCAGCCGCACGGCGGCGGCCCCCAGGCCCGCCATCACTTCGGCTTGCCAAGTCACATCGTCGCTGACCACGAGCACGCGGCTAACGGGTTTCATGATGGTTTCTCCTGATGGTGTTTGCCGCGCACATTGTTATATGTGGAGTCTGTCCGGCCATGCGCGTGTTTTTTGTTTTCCCCTATCCTATCCGCATCCTGCGCCCGCCGTCATTATGCAGGCGCACATCGGCCGCATACGTTACAATTGCGCCATGCTGACCGATGCCGAAAAAGACGCCATACGCGACCACTATCGCGCCATTTCCGACCGCCTGCCGGGCTTCCGCCCGCGCGCTTCGCAACGCCGCATGCTGGCCGAAATCGCCAATGCGCTGGCGCGCTCGCAAGAGAAAGTCGGCGACGAATGGCCGCAGCGCGAGGGCGAAAGCATTACCGTGATCGAGGGCCCGACCGGCGTCGGCAAGAGCTTGGCTTATCTATTGGCCGGCGGCGTGATGGCGCGCGCGCGCGGCAAAAAGCTGGTAGTCACCAGCGCCACCGTGGCGCTGCAAGAGCAACTGGTCAACCGCGACCTGCCCTTCGTGGTGGAAAACAGCGGCCTGCCGCTGACCTTCGCCCTGGCAAAGGGCCGCGGCCGCTATCTGTGCCCGTACCGCCTGTACGGCCTCACCGCTCAGCACGCGCAGCAAAGCCTGCTGCAGCCGGACCCGATGATGGCGCTGTGGGACCACAAGCCGGAACAGGCCGAACTGGACGCGCTGACCGCCATGGCGGACGCCTTCCATCAGCGCAAATGGAACGGCGACCGCGACAGCTGGGATAGCGTGGTGGAAGACGGCCTGTGGGCGCGCGTCACCAATGACCGCCACGGCTGTTTGAAAACCGCCTGCCCCAATCGCGTGGAATGTCCGTTCTATCTGGCGCGCGACACATTGGAAAACGTGGACGTGGTGGTGGCCAATCACGACTTGATGCTGGCGGACGTTTCCATGGGCGGCGGCGTCATCCTGCCCGCCCCCGAGGAAAGCTTCTATTGCATAGACGAGGCGCACCATCTGGCCAAGAAAGCCATCAATCAGTTCGCCGCCGAGCATTCGCTGGGCCAGGCGCTGGGCTGGCTGGACAAGGTGGCTGCCGTCGTGGTCCATGCCGAGGCGCATACCGGCAAGGCCGAATTGGCGAGCAGCGCCATCGACTCCGCCGCCGCCTGCGTGGAAACGCTGACCGAGTGGCAATGGCTGCTGGGCAGCGAGGAAGCGCTGGCCGCCAGCAGCGACAACCTGGAGCCGTCCTGGCTGATCGAGGACGGCATCCTGCCGGAGCGCCTGAAAACCCCGGCCGCCAATATGGCGATATCCGCCCGCGCGCTGAGCAAGCAGCTGGACGATATGGGCAATGCCCTGTCCGAGGCGCGCAAGGACAAGAACGGCGACCCCGATCTGGACAAGACCGCCACCGAGCTGGGTTTCCTGATCGGCCGCGCCGAACAGCTGATGGCGGTGTGGGACCTGTTCGATACCGAAACGCCGGAAAACGCGCCGCCTATCGCCAAATGGATTACCCGCCGCTCTGAAGGCAAGGGCGACTATCTGTTCTCCGCGTCGCCCGTCAGCGCCGCCGCCAGTCTGGCCGCCACCCTGTGGCGCCGCGCCGCCGGCGCCATTCTGACCTCGGCCACGCTGCGCTCGCTGGGCGACTTCGAGCTCCTGCTGTCGCAAACCGGCCTGAAATGGCTGCCCAAAGTCAGCTGCCTGGCATTGGACTCGCCTTTCAATTTCGACGAACAGGGCGAACTGTATCTGCCGCCGCTGCTGGCCAGCCCCAAAGACCCGGGCGGCCATACCCGCGAGATCATAGAATGGCTGCCCAAGCTGATCGACCTCTCCCAGGCGGTCGGCACGCTGGTGCTGTTCTCCTCGCGCAAGCAGATGCAGGACGTGGCCGCCGGCCTGCCGGCCGAATTGCGCGCACAACTGCTGGTTCAGGGCGACATTCCCAAGCGCACGCTTCTGGACACCCACCATCAGCGCCTGCAAGACCATCAGGCCAGCGTGATCTTCGGCTTGGATTCTTTCTCGGAAGGCCTGGACCTGCCGGGCGAGAGCTGCGTTCACGTCATCATCGCCAAGCTGCCGTTCGCCATGCCGGACGACCCCGTGGGCAAGACGCTGTCGCGCTGGATAGAAAAGCGCGGCGGCAATCCCTTCATCGAGCTGACCGTGCCGGAAGCGTCGATCAAGCTGGTGCAAGCCGTCGGCCGCCTGATCCGCACCGAGCGCGACTACGGCCGCGTGACCATCCTGGACAATCGCCTGACTCGGCAAAGCTATGGCAAGAAGCTGCTGGCCTCGCTGCCCCCATTCAAGCGCATATGATTTTCAGGTATGATCACGGAACTTTCGCATTAGCAAATAACGCCAGCCTACAATATCCCCTAGCAAGTACGACAAAACAGGCTACACCCAAAGCAAACATACTGGTCCCACCGCCATGATCTGTAATCCGTACGAAATCGTGATCCAAGGCCTCACCTCCGAGGGTCGCACCTTTCGCCCCAGCGACTGGGCCGAGCGCCTGGCCGGCATCCTCGCCTCCTTCGACACCAACCAGAAGTTGTCCTACCACGCCTTCGTCCGTCCGATGATGCTGGAAGGCGTGCGCTGCGTGGCCGTGGACAAGAAACTGGAAAAAATCTACCCGCAAATCTTCCAGTTCCTGATGGCTTTCGCCAAAGACAATGACCTGCGCGTAGTCGATTGTCGGACACTCATCGACGAAATCTACCCGAACAAGTTTTCGGCATAAACGCAACAAGCGTCGTATTCACGCCACTCTTTTTGCCAGTTTGGAAACAGTTTTGTCATATTCTGTGGTTAAACTCAGACAAGTTGTGAAGCGGCAGTCTAATCTGTGAACAGACATGCCGAACCTTCACGCTTCATCGCAGAACCGTCCGACTTGACTTGGAGTTCCATCATGCAAAAGAAGAATCTGGCAGCACTGGTTGCATCGCTGTTCATCGTCCCGGTCGCAGCTCACGCTGACGTCACCATCTATGGCTTCATCAGCGCAGGCATTGAGTCCGTCAAGGCCACCGGCAACGGCAACCCGGCCAACGACTACACCTCGCGTACCCGCGTTTCCGACTATAACTCCCGCATCGGCTTCAAGGGCAACGAAGACCTGGGCAACGGCACCAAGGCCATCTGGCAAGTGGAAAGCAGCCTGCGCAACTTCGAGCAGGGCGGCACCGATGACAAGAACAACTCCGCAACGCTGGGCACCCGCAATACCTTCGTCGGCATCGAAAACGCCGACTTCGGCAAGGTGCTGCTGGGCAACAATGACTCTGCCTACAAAGTCCTGTCCGGCAGCGGCAATAGCGCGCTTGGCGTGGATATCCTGATTAACACCACGGCGGAAAACTTTGGCAAGTCTTCCGTCAACGGTCGTGGCGAAGAACGCCTGAAGAACTCCATCCACTGGTACTCCCCGAACTGGGCCGGCTTCAAGCTGGGCGCATCCTGGGGCGTGGATGAAGCTCGCGTTGTTGACCAAACCAAACCCAGCAATGGCTCCGCAACAGATGCCAAGCGGCTGTCTTTGGGACTGGGTTACAACTGGCAAGGTCTGAACCTAAGCACCGCTTGGGACCGCCGCTATGATAGCGCTGTGAGTGGCGACTCCAACTCCGTCGGTACCGGCTTCTCCGGCAAGAATGTAACGATGTACAACATTGCCGGCAGCTACAAGTTTGACTTTGGTACCTATATTGGCGGCTATTACGAGTGGGCCACTTACGACAACGTTGGTGGTGCTCAACTGAAGCAGGATGACTGGATGATCGCGCTGGGCCAGGACTTTGGCGCTGCTTCCATCAAGCTGGGCTATGGCCAGCTGGGCAGCCTGAAGAACGTATCGGCCGCCTCCAATGGCGACGACTACAAGGCCAAGCAGTGGATCCTGGGCGGTACCTATGATCTGTCCAAAACTACCCAGCTGATTGCCTATTACACCAAGATTACCAACAACGCGAAGGCTAACGCCAACTTCGCCAATGATGCGGTATACGACACCGGTCTGGGCACCAGCGGCGCCAAGCTGACGAGTGGCAATAGCCCGCAAGCCTTCGGCTTCGGCATGAAGGTTGCGTTCTAAGCCTGATTCGATCTAAAAGTCAAAACGCCACGGCATGCCGTGGCGTTTTTTTCTTTGTAATCACCAGAACATCAACCACACACCCTGCTCAGCTCCTCCGGCTGCGATACCAGGAAGTTGCCTTCTCCCTGCCATTGCATGATGCGCTTGTTGCGCTGACGCTCCCACTCATCCACCGGATATTGGCGCGCCCAGGCGCACATCAGTTGCTTGTCCTGACGGCTCATGTTCAAGCCATAGCGCTGGTGCATATACAGCGTAATCCGCGCCGCCGCCCCCCTAACCTCCTCGCGCGGCTGAAAGCGCTTGAGCTTGAAGTCCACGATGGACTGGCACTGGCCATACACAGGCCTGGGATGAATTTCCCAAGCGCCATAGGTGAAGTTGGCTCGGTCGCCGTTTACCTCCCCCACCGCCGGCACCAGATTATTCAGGTCACCCTCCGCCATCTGGAACAAGGGATCATTTGCGGCGCAATTCTTGCGGCCTCCCTGCTGCCAACACTGGCGCTGATGCCCCAGCACCCAGGCCGGCACCACATGCTCCCATTCGATGCGGCTGGCCCGGCTTTCCGATTTTCGTGGCTGATAGCCACAAGATGCCCAGTCCACATCCTTGCCCTGATAGCGGCAGCCGCAATAAAAGTCGACCTCCATGCCGGAATACAGCCTCGGCAGGATACGCTTGGCGGCAGTGAAGTTCCGATGCCCCACTTCCTTGCTGCCGCCAACCAATGGCTGAGGACTTACCTTGTCTACATGGACCGATGCCGCTTGCCCGGTTCCAGAGAGCAAAGCCTCGCCCAGTGCCGCCAATTGCTTGACTTCGCCAGACTTGGCCACCTGGCTCAACTGATGAGCGTCACAGGCAGCCAGGGACAAACTGATTGAAATTAGAAATATCGATGTTCGCATTGACCGGAGTGTAAGCACTCAAGCCAATAGCGGCAATATGATTGCCTAATTATTACAAAGCCCGCGCAAATCCACCGCGCGGGCTTCATATCCACTCCCAACAAGGGCTTACCAAATCCGGATGCGCTGCTCCTCTGGCTTGTACATCTTATCGCCAGGCTTCACTTCAAACGCGCGCTGAAACGCGTCGCTGTTGGATGTGGCGCCGATGGCGCGGAATGCCTCCGGCGAATGCGGATCGCTCACCAGGCGCTGCAGCAATGCCTCATCGCGCATCTTGCCCCGCCAGATCTGCGCAAAACCATAGAAGAAGCGCTGATCGCCGCTCATGCCGTCAATCACCGGCGCAGGCTTGCCCGCCAGCGACAACTGGTAAGCCTTGTAAGCGATCTGCAGGCCCACGTTATCCGCAATATTCTCGCCCAAGGTCAGCTTGCCGTTGATATGCTTGCCTGGCAGCGGCTCGTACGCTTCATACTGCGCCACCAGCCTGCTGGTCAGCTCATGGAAACGCGCCTTGTCCTCAGCCGTCCACCAGTCGCGCAAATTGCCATCGGCATCATACTGGCTGCCCTGATCATCGAAACCATGGCTGATTTCGTGACCGATGACCGCGCCGATTCCACCGTAATTGGCCGCATCATCCGCCGCGCCATTGAAGAACGGAGGCTGCAGAATAGCCGCAGGGAACACAATCTCGTTTTGCGATGGATTGTAATAGGCATTGACTGTCTGCGGCGTCATGCCCCATTCGGTGCGATCCACCGGCTTGCCCAAGTGGGACAATTGCCATTGGTATTCGAAACGGTTGGCGCGCTTGACGTTGCCGACCAGATCATCGGCTTTGATCTCCAGCCCTGCATAGTCGCGCCAATGCTCGGGATAGCCAATCTTCAGCATGTACTTGGACAGCTTGAGCTGCGCTGCCTGCTTGGTCTGCGGCCCCATCCAACTCAAGCCATCTATGCTTTGCCGATAAGCCTGCATCAGATTGCCCACCAGTTCCTGCATCTTCAGCTTATTCTCAGCCGGAAAATACTTGGCCACATACAACTGGCCCAAAGCCTCGCCCAATGACGACTCCACAAGTTGGACGCCACGCTTCCAACGAGGACGTTGCTCCGGCGTGCCGGACAGGGCCTTGCCGTAAAAATCGAAGCGCGCGTCCACCATCGCCTTGTTCAGATACGGGGCATAGCCATCCAGAATATGCGCGATCAGATAGTCCTGCCAATTCAGCAGAGGCTCTTTCTGCAAAAGCTTGGCCACGCCGGACACATACTCCGGCTGCGCCACGTTGAATTCGCCCACGCCTGTCATGTCCGCGGCAGCGAAAAACCCATGCCAATCGACTTTAGGCGCCAGTTTGGCCAACTGCGCCGGCGTCATCTTGTTGTAGGTTTTTTGCGGATCGCGGTTTTCCACCCGGCTGCGCTGCAACTGGGCCAATTTGGTTTCCAGTGCCATTGCTCGCTTGGCGCGCTTGTCCGGCTGGGCATAGCCGGCCTGACGGAACAGCCGCGCCAGATAATTCTGGTACGCTTCGCGCATTTTGACGAAACGCGCATCCTTGCCCAGATAGTAATCACGATCCGGCATGGCCAGGCCGCTCTGGTAAAGCTCGGGCAGGTAGGCGGTGGCATTCTTCGCATCGATGTTCACATACAGGCTGATCGGCAATTTGACATTGCTGGACTGCCAACCGCCCAGCAGCCGCACCAGTTCGCCACGGCTAGACAGCATGGTCACCGCCTGCAGATCCGTCTCAATCGGCTGCAGCCCCAGTTTTTCCACCGCAGCCTCGTCCATGAAACTGGCGTACAAGGCGCCAATCTGCCGCTCATTGCCCGCCGCGTCTTTTTTCGCAGAGGCCGTTTCAATCAGGCTGCGGCTGCGGGCCTCGCTCAGATCGCGCAATTCTTTGAAAGCGCCGTCCCAGGATTCGCTGGCGGGGATCTCATGCGTGTCCAGCCACTTGCCATTGACCGCCAGATAGATGTCGTCCTGCGGCCGCACATTGGCATTGAAATTGGCGGAATCGATGCCCGACACGCCATGCGCCCAAGCCTGGCCTGCAAACAAGACAGCCAAGGCTAATGCTCTCATTTTCATTATTCGTCCCTCTCGACACTCATCACAAAAGAAAGGCAGCCCATGGCTGCCTTCCGTGTCAGGTCGTTAAGACCTATTTACTGCAGGAACTGTTCCGATCCCACTATCCCCAGCTTCGTCAAACCCAAACGCTGCGACTCCGCCAGCACCATCGCCACCGGCGCATACGTCGCATCCTTGTTCGGCTTGATGTGCAGCTCCGGTTGCGGATCCGCCTTCCCCGCCGCCGTCAGCTTCGCTTCCAGCGCCTCTCGGTTCGGCAAACGCTCGCCGTTCCACATCACCGCGCTGTCCGGCGTGATGTCGATCTGCACCACCACCGGCTTCGCCTGCTGCTTCGACGGCGTGTTCACCGGCATGTCCAGCTTCACCGCGTGCGTCTGGATCGGAATCGTGATGATCAGCATGATCAGCATCACCAACATCACGTCGATCAGCGGCGTGGTGTTGATTTCCATCATCAGGTCGTCTTCGCCCGACGACCCCACGTTCATCGCCATGC
>NZ_JAELTR010000292.1:0-252 GCF_016428945.1 Chromobacterium sp. ASV23 | reverse complement strand
CCCCCCCCCCCCCCCCCCCCCCCCCCCCCCCCCCCCCCCCCCCCCCCCCCCCCCTTTTCAAGCAGAAGACGGCATACGCGATAATTGGCGGAGTCTCGTGGGCTCGGAGATGTGTATAAGAGACAGCTGCTGCACAGCGCCAATGAGCTGCACCGCCACAAGGGCACGCCGTGGGCCATCCGCGAAGTGATTCGCCGCCTGGGCCTGGGCGAAGCCGTGCTGATCGAAGGCCTGGCCGGCCAGCGCCGCAAT
>NZ_JAELTR010000291.1:0-252 GCF_016428945.1 Chromobacterium sp. ASV23 | reverse complement strand
CCCCCCCCCCCCCCCCCCCCCCCCCCCCCCCCCCCCCCCCCCCCCCCCCCCCCTTTTCAAGCAGAAGACGGCATACGCGATAATTGGCGGAGTCTCGTGGGCTCGGAGATGTGTATAAGAGACAGGCCCAGCACCGAGCCGTTGGGGCCGGGCAGGCCGAGACTCTGGTAATCGTAGCCGCGCACGCTGTTGGCGCCGCCGGCGCGGAACAGCAGGGCCGACGGCACTTGCGCGCCCTCCTTGGCCCAGACC
>NZ_JAELTR010000290.1:0-252 GCF_016428945.1 Chromobacterium sp. ASV23 | reverse complement strand
CCCCCCCCCCCCCCCCCCCCCCCCCCCCCCCCCCCCCCCCCCCCCCCCCCCCCCTTTTCAAGCAGAAGACGGCATACGCGATAATTGGCGGAGTCTCGTGGGCTCGGAGATGTGTATAAGAGACAGCGCCTACACCGGCCGCCCCGGCATCCTCGCCTTTGGCGGCGCCTTCCATGGCCGCACGCTGATGGGCATGGCGCTGACCGGCAAGGTGGCGCCGTACAAGCTGGGCTTCGGCCCCTTCCCCAGCGA
>NZ_JAELTR010000036.1:0-42653 GCF_016428945.1 Chromobacterium sp. ASV23 | reverse complement strand
TGATGTTGAAGCAAGGCACCATCGTCGATGCCACCCTGATCCACGCGCCCAGCTCCACCAAGAACGCCCAGGGCGAGCGCGATCCGGACATGCATCAAACCAGGAAGGGCAATCAGTGGTACTTCGGAATGAAGGTCCATATCGGCGTCGATGCCCAGTCCGGCCTGGTGCATCACGTGGCTGGCACCGCCGCCAATGTGGCGGATGTCACGATGGTCGATCAGTTGCTGCACGGCGAGGAAGTCGATGTGTTTGGCGACGCCGGCTTGACTAGCGTGCACAAGCAAGCCGAACACCAATCGCGGGCGGTGCGCTGGAGGATTGCCATGAGGCCCGGCCAGCACAAAGCGCTGACCGACTCAGCCGATGACCGGCAGATCCAGCTGGTCGAAACGGTCAAAGCCAAGATTCGGGCCAAAGTGGAGCATTCGTTTCGGGTCATCAAGCAGCAGTTTGGCTACTTGAAAACACGCTACCGTTGCTTGAAGAAGAACACCGCACAACTGATGACGCTGTTTGGGCTGACTAATATCTGGCTGGTGCGAAAGGTCTTGCTGGCGGGGGGGTGAAGGGATGGATGACCGGAAGCATCCAGTCATCCTGATGGCGGGCGATCTGAAATTGGTGGGTCTAATGCAACCGAAGCCCCCGCGAGAAATGGCATTTCTGTTTGTGCTGCAGGTTGTTCAGACCTTCCCTAGGACTTACCACTCTTCGAATTCTTCCAGGTTACCGTCTGACATGCAGATGTTCTGCATCCATTTTGTCATTTCCGTTTGCAGATTGCTGGTGCCTATCAATGTGGCCTGCAGGGGTTTGCTCAATGGGTCGTCTGTTTCCAGTTGCGCCATGGCGCGTTGCAAGATGTCGCTCTGCTGTTCTAGGGTAATGAATGCCGGCTCGTCCGTCTCCGGGTTTACAAATTCACGCATGAGTTGACTGACCGCGTTCGCGTAGGCGCGCAGATCGTCGGTTGGTGGCAGCGTGCGTAGGGCGTCAAGGAACGCACGGGCAAGAGGATCGCTATCGAAGTCCTGCCCGGGCTGGTTTGAAGTAGCCGGGAGAGGTTGGGCAGATGCTAGGCGCTGTGCCAGCGGTACGACATCGCCGTTGCCCGTTGATGCAAGGGAAAAGGGAGGGAGGGATGCAATGGTCGGGATCATTCCGAACTCCTGTCTATAGTATCGTTAGCCTGCGCTTCCCATTGCGAGATCAGTTCGCGCAACGCTTGCGCCGAGATCTGGCGGCAATCCTGCGGCATTGCATCCAGGCATTGTTGCAACTGGCGGCTGGCTGGTTCCACATACAGCTCAGGCGCGAATTCAGCCAACTGATCGCCGCAGCGCATGATGCAGCGAGGGTCGGCATGGTAGTCCAGCTGGATGGGGCCGCTCCAATGCTCGGCCAAGAGCTCCATCAGTCGATGCTGATGAGCTCGGCTAGCTTGCGGTAGCGTCAGGTGCAAGGTTGCATCCCCC
Organism: Chromobacterium sp. ASV23; assembly: GCF_016428945.1. Taxonomy (NCBI): domain Bacteria; kingdom Pseudomonadati; phylum Pseudomonadota; class Betaproteobacteria; order Neisseriales; family Chromobacteriaceae; genus Chromobacterium; species Chromobacterium sp. ASV23. The sequence goes on along the minus strand of NZ_JAELTR010000036.1, from coordinate 41,175 downwards.
TGTTCCAGATCGTGCAGCCATTCGTCTAACAGCAATAGGAGCGTGTCTGGGTGGTCGACGGCGCAGGACAACATCGCGCGTGCGTGTTGGTTCAGCCGTTCGCGCCAGCTCCAGGCCATCGTCTGATAGGCGGACAGATAAGTGGCGATTTGCTGCAGGGCTGATAGCAAACCTTGCTCATATCCTTCTTGATAAGCGTGCTGGCGCAGGATATCGGCGTGCCGCTCGGCGTCGCGCAGAATGCGCTGGGCATGTCTGCGTGCCTCTTGTTGCAGCCTTTGGTCTCGGGCTGAGCTTTGCAGCGCGCGTCGGCTAAACAGCACACCGTCAATGGGCGTCTGCTGGGATGGGATGGGTATGTCTCTGGGCATGTTGTAAGGCTAGAGTCAGGATCAAGGGATCGGCGCCCTGCTGTGACGCTACACTGTCCACGTGCGGGGGAAAAAGCAGCGGCAGCCGTTGCGCCAGCGGAACCGGCAGGCGCGCGCGCCAGGGCTGTAGCCGGCCATAGCCAGCGCGCAGAATGGCGTCGTGGCCGGGTATATTTTGACGTGACGCCGCCTCGGTCGGCAGGGCGATGGTCGTGAAAGTAAGTGCCCACTCCGGTAGGATCAACTGTCCCGCGCGCCATGCCAGGTCGGCGCGAAGGGCATGGCAACCGATCAGGTAGGCCGTTTGCGGTAGCCGGTGCCAGTGGCGAAGCCATTGCCGAGCCAGCGGATCCAGCTGCGCGTCGTCGCAGTCATGTCTCATCTGGAAGACGGAGATGAGCAGACTATTGACGGCGGAGCGCGCCGCCGCCTGTTCTGTCAGGTCGACAGGGAGCAATAGGCGGCGAGGGTGCAGATAGGCCAGTGGGTCGAACAGCACTCGTTGCAGGGCGGACGAGTGAATAGACTTAGCCATCCTCGCTCCTTGCCGGCTCGGCAGGCGCGGTTACTTCGCTAGTGCGACGTTGCCACAACCAGCCTGCGACGCCCAATATGCCTAGCAGGAGCACGCCAACGATCAGCCAGACCATTCCGTTGCCGCGCTCCGAGGCGGGGGCGCTGGGCGCCTGCTGCTGCGCCTCGCCACGGCGCGACAGCACAACGGAAATATTGTCGTACTCTACCTCTGCGAAGCTGTTCTTCAGGAAGCGCTTGATGTCGTTGACCTTCTGCTCTGGCTCTGTATCGCGGTCGTAAACGGCCAGCGCGGACAGGTGAACGGGGCGGGCGGCTCGGCCACCCTCCTCGGCGTCCAAGTCGTAGCTGATATGCACGCGCGCAGACAATATGCCATTCATGGTCTGCAGCGATTGCTCCAGTCGCTGTTCTATGGCGGAATACAATCGCGCTTTCTCCGCGCGCGGCGATGAAACCAGCGAGTCGGCTGGGAACATCTGCGCCACTTCCATGCGTGGGCGCGACGGCAGGTCGTAGGTCTTCAACCAGTCGACGGCGGCCGCAAAGTCCGCTGGCGCCACGTTGACGCTGTAACCTGTCTTGCCGCGATCGTTTTTTTCCGCCTCTATATTGTGGCGTTGCAGCACGGCGATGACTTCGTTGGCTTGTTGTTGGTCCAGCCCTTTGAGCAGATCCTGTTTCTGGCAGGCTGCCAGAAACAGCAATAGCGGCACGGCGTAAAGGCGACGGCGCATCATGACCGCAATAGGCTTTCTACGGCACCCACGGCTTTGCGGGTCAGCGTGCTGATCATGGACACTTCCAGGTTGTAGTTGGAAGTGCGCAGCTGCAGTTCGAACAACTCAGCCGGGTTGGTGACGGCCTCAGGCTGTTCCAGACGTTGCAGGATCGAATCTTTCTCGATGCCGCTGCTGACGGCGGAGCGGGAGAAGGCCTGGATCAGCCTGTCGTCCAGCGACACGATATCGTTTTCCTGGGCGGGGAGGTCGCGGATGCGGCTGACCAGCGCCTCCACCGGCTGGGCGGCGAATGTTGCCATGTCAAACTCCTATGCCGGCCACGACAAGGCGCGGCGCGGCGATGGTTAGCGGAAGTTCTGGATGATGGCCGCGTCGATGTCCTTGAACACCTTGACGGTGTTGGACTGCGCGTTGCGGTACAGATTGTATTCCGACAGCTTGCTTTGATAAGCCGCCAGCAGTTGCGGATCGGAGGGTTTTGCTGCCAATGCCGCCAATGCATCGTCGACCTGCTGTTGCAGGTTTTCGACACCGGTATCGAAGTCGCTGGAAATTTTGTCTAGGTAGCCGTTCCAAGCCATGGTGGATCCTTTTTCGTCTTACAGGGGTTTGGGGAAATACCAGTGACCGGGCGCCATCTTGACGTAGCCCTGGTCGCCGTAGCGGAAGGAGCGGCCCTTGAGCCAGTCGTCCTTCAATTCGATGGCGAACTGCACATAGCGTCCGCCCCATTGTCGGTAGTAGTCGTCGACGAAGCGGCGCGCGCGCAATAGCTCGCCGTCGTCCAGCGCGCCCTGGATCACGAAGGTAACGCTGTCGGCGCGATTGTCTCGCGTGTAGGGCAGCGCCTGGCGCAATAGTCCGGCTTCGGCCTGTTGCGCGGCGGTGACGTCATCCAGCGCCACCACGTCTACCTTATCCGCATAAGGCATGATGGTTGCTAGGCTTTGTCCCAGTTGTTGGCGCGCAGCGTCACTCAAGGGCGCGCGCTGGCGGCTGATCCACAGCTGTGGGCGGCGTGGGTTCTCCATCTGCAGCCGGTAGTAGGCGAGACTGGGGTAGTGGTCACTTAGCCAACGTCCGATGCGTTCGTTTTCTTGCGCTGGATAGACGACTTGTGTCGGGCGGGTATAGTCGCCGCGCATGATGACCTGACGCGCCCAAGCGCCGTCGCGCTCGTTGGCGGCAGCCACATAAAACACGCCATTGTGTCCGGGCAATACTTGGAAGCGCTGGCTATCCCGGCCGAGCAGGGTATTCAGCTCGGCAGCCTGCCGTTGCGGGCTATTCCATAACCAGTAGCCGCTGCCGACAAGCAGCACCAGAGCCAGCGTGGCCAGGGCGACCGCCGCGACAGGGTGTCGCCGCGCGGGTTTGCTGACCGCGGGCTGAGATACTTCGGGATAAGTCAGTACCTCTGTTGACCAGGACAGGTGTTCTGGGCGGAGGGCCAGCGTCAGCGCGCCAATGTGTACCGGCTGATTGAATGGGACGGGTCGTTCGCTGGGGCCTGCATCGGCGAGCTCGCGCAGGACAATGTGTTCCAGGTCGGCGGCATCGATCAGCAGCTCGAAGTTGATGCCGCCTTGTTCAAGGGGCACGTGCAGGGTGTCCTCAGGGAGTTCCGGCAATTGTCCCGGGTCGGCCAGAGTAGTACCAGGGCCGACCAAAAAAAGTGTACGGCCCGTTGGCAACAGGAATTCACAGCCGCGCAAGGGGCTGTTGAGCAGCCGGACGATAATCCGGCTGTCTAGGGAGTGGGTGGTGTCTTCGGCGACCATATTCTGTGTATCTAAGTACGCGTAGCGGTGACCGGTGTACTGTACGGTCTTGCTGCGGAAGCTTCCTGATGGAAAAACGATGAATTCTCGGTGGAGGTTAGGGGATGGTCATGGACCATGAATTTCAATGTGACGGAAAAGTGCATTGCAGCCGCTAATCCATTTTCAGGCTGTATCCGGGCTGAGTATCTACCACTTGGGGGAGGGCGATCTTTGGCGGATCAGCATGGCAGTGGCGTGGCAGGTCATCCCCTTCAAGCTGAAGATCACGGTCAGGAGCGGGTGACGCGGCCGGGTATGCCGCGCCAGGAGTTGTCGTTGTTGATGGTTATTCCAGACGTGGAGGCAAACGCTTTTGCAGTTCCTGTAGCAAGTCGGCGTGTAATGGCTGCGGAGTTTTGGGGGAGTTGCGTTTGGGAGTCTGCTGGGCGCGTTGGGCCTCGATTTCTTCCGCGCTGGCCGGGACAACTGTGGCGCGCGGCCTGACCACCAGGATAGGCGCCTGCGGCGCGAGCAGCGTGGGCGGAGGAGGTGGAGGTGGCGGCGGTACCATGCCTGGAACCGAAGGCGCTGACGGCATGGCCGTCAGCGCCGGTGATGTCGATGGCAGAGGAGAGGGAGGAGGCGTCTGGGGCTGGAGGGGTGCAGCCGCCGTACGTGGTTTGGCGGCGGGCGGACCGCTGGCAAGGCAGTTAGCGATATGCTGGAACGCCTCGAGCTTGAGCTTTTTTACATCTGGCCGCGCGGCGGCCGTGGCAAAACCGTCGACTTGGTTGACGCGCTGTAGTTTGCCTGGAGTGTTGTCGCCTGCTTGCCGGACGGCGGGTTGGGTAAAGGCGTTGATTGCAGCGATTTTAGCTGCAATGCCACTGCCGAGCCTCGTTGAGACAGGGGGAGGGCTTAGTTGCATCTGCCGAGGTGCGGCAAGCTGCAGTCGTTCTGCGAGAGGGGTGTGGCGTGGGGATGGGGAGTCCGGTGGTGTGCGAGATACGCTGCGTGTTGCGGCAATCTGCAGCGGTGCATAGATTCTCATCGTAGGCTTCCTGCGTCAGTTAGGTCCGAAGTCGATTTCGCTCGGATCGTACGAAGGCGAGTCTAGGCCGGAGTGAGGGTGCGGGACTTGCAAAATTGGTTCAGCCAGAGGCAGGCATGGCCTAGAAGGTCAACTATCGGCGGCACCGATCAACCTTTGGTAGCGTTTCCAGACAAGGCGAGCGTAGCGCATGCGCAGTTCGTAGCGGTTGGGAGCGGTGCCGGCGTTGTAGGCCCCTACCGCTTCCCAAGTATAGCCATAGCGCTTCATCATGTCGGAGAGGATGGAGGCACCAACTATGACGGACAGGCAGGTGTCCTGTAACAATTTGGGCTGACTGATGCCCAGCTTTTGCAGCCGCGGTAGATGGCGGCTATTGATCTGCATCAGTCCTAGGTCGTGAGAGCCATCGCGGTTACGACCGATGGCTGCAGGGTTCAGCGAGGATTCCTGTTCCGCGATGGCATATAGCAGTGCGGGATCGATATTGAACATGCTACCGGCACGATCCCAGCAGTCTGCACGTACCGTTCCCGTGTATAGAAGCAAGATTAGGGGGATGTACTTCATGCGGCCTCTGCTTGTAGGCGCATGAGCTTGGGGGCGAGCTGACTCAGCCGCGGGTCATGTCGCCAAGCGCGACTCCATACATACCCTTCCTCTTCCAGTTGGCGCCAGTACTCCAGCGTGGATTCCATTCCGTGCACGGCTAGCATCAGCGGTAGCAATCCGGCTCTGATCTGGCGACTATCCATATTGGTCAGGAAGGCTCGTACCGTGGGCAGAGCAGATTCACCGCGCCGGCAGTAGTCGACGTAGCAATTATTGATGGCGATCAGTCCGGCCTCTTCGCCGCTTGCTCGCACCGCCTGCACTAAGGCGTCAGCCTGGTTATGTTGTCCCTTCAGAGCCAGTAGCAGAGCCAGTACGCTTTGCAGGATGGGATGGTCTTGGCCGTACTGGCACAATTGGCGTTTGCCTAGATCAATGGCATCGTCCATGCGCCCTTCGAAATAGGTTAGCCATAGTTTGAGGATGCTAGCTGCGATGCGGGAGGGGTCGCGTTCCAGGCAGATGTCCAGAGCCTGCTGGGCCTGAGTTAATCTATCGGATAGGAACAGATGCCAAGCATGATAATAATGGAGGTCTACGGAGTCCGGCGTTAGCAGCCAGGCCTGCTTGAATAGTGCCTCCGCTACGGCATACTGGGCCCGCATGCTGCTGAGCAGAGCCAGAAGCCCCATGGCCTGTGGGTGGCCGGGATCAAGCTCTATAGCCTTGTCGACAGCGTGCTGCGCCTGTGTTAGTGCACGTTTTTGATCGAATAAGCCAAGATGGGCCAGAGTGAGGTAGCACTCTGCCAGGCTGCAGTAGGGAAGAGCGTGACAGGGACTGGCGCCGACGCACTGGCGCAGAAGTACCAGTGCTTGACGCAAGCTGGATGGCGTGTGCCGCTGAAGTTCGTGGCGGCCGTTCAGGTAGATGATGGCCGAATCAAGCGAGCCCAGCTCGCTCAGTTGGTCCTGATGCCAGCGCAGTCCGGGAATTCGCTGTGACAGCAGGCTGGCGAGCCGGTTTTGCAGCAGTGGGACAGGTTGTTCAGGGCTTAGTTCTATGCTTTCGTGATGCACCAGATGATGGCCATCAGCACGCACAAGTTCAACACGCAGCTTCCAGCCATCGCCGTGTGGAAGCGTCTGGCCGGCGAGATAGTAGTCAGGCCGAAGCTGGTCAATCATCGCTACGATATCGGCAACATCGCGGCAGTTCTGCGTGATGGTGGCAGGTAGCACGATCAGCCCGAATGGCGAGTACGAGGAGAGACACTGCACCAAGGCATGGTGCAGGTTGACCGCGTCCAGCTGTGAGTGCGTGCGAAAAGGCAAGATAGCAATTGAGCATTGTGCCGCTTGGGGGGTGGGACGCGAGACCGTCGCGACGGGACGGCAGAAGCGGTAGCCTTTGCCATAAACCGTGTCGATGTAGCGGTAGTTTTTGCTTTCCATTAGTAAGCGGCGCAGAGCGTATATACAGCGTGTTAGCGACTCTTCGTTGACGTCGCCATCGGGCCATGCCTTGTCAAGCAGAGTGTCCTTGCTGACGACCTCGCCTGCGGCCTCAAGCAGCAGCGTGAGTACTGCCAGTTCCTTTGGCGGGATGTGTACCTGTTGTTTGCGGTGTACCAGCGTTCCATCCTGATGAAGGACGAAGTCGCCGAAAACAAACTGCCGATTCGTTAAGCCAATTTGACTTGACGCCATTTTTTCTATTCCTTCGTATGAGCGTTGTGCAATTACAAATAGCCTGCTGCTTGGGTTTTTGGTTTTTTGTGCCAATTTTTTTAAGAATTTAAAGTTAAATTCTGTAAAAAAATAAAATCTAGCCATTTTTCATGCTTGGCATTGATGTGGCCATTCCCTTTGGTATGGCTCGATTGCTCCCTGTGCTTATCGTTAGTAATCAAACGCTAAACAATTAGAGTGAACGCACGGTAGTTTTGCTTGAAGTAAACGACTTGCAAAAAACGCCCATGCTTCGACTCTTATGCAGTTGAGATCGAGCTGGATATTTTTTTATTAATTTGTTTTAAGATTTGCACACCATTTTAGATCAATTGCTTTAATATTACTACTTGATTTTATTGGTTAAATTCATTTCGTGTGCAACTTGATAGCTTCGAGGTAGGCATTGTTGCGGAGGAGGGGCCAAGTTGGTTGTTGTGAGCGAAAGTAAATGCTTTGCACGGGGGGGTGAACAATTTATGCAAGTTTTGGTGGGTTGTCGGGGCTACGCTGATCCTGCTCACCACTGTTTATGACTGAGTTGCGTGGCTTACAATCGTTGCCTAGGAGTTTTTTGAGATGCCCATCAAGGTTTTGCCAAACCCGCTAAGTGCTATGGCCGCTCGGACCGAGCAGCTAGACAGGCAATCTGTCGTCGTGTCGAACCGAACGGCAGTTCCGTTGGGTGAGGTTCTCAAAAGCTGCAGTAACACGACATCGATGCTTAGCGCTGCCGCGCCGCGAGGAAGTGCGGCCGGAGAGTTGGCTAATTTTCTCGAACAGGGGTGGCTGCAATTTCTGAGTCATCTGGAGACGCTGGGTGAAGAGTGCTTGTCGGAGCAGGAGGCGGCGGCCCTGAAAGATATACGTCAAAGTGCGGTTATGAAGAGTCGCATGTCAGGGCCTAGTGGACTGGATGTCGCCGGGAATCTGATTGTCGCGAGACAGTCCGGTCGCATGCTTTCGTAAAAGACACTTCCGTGGTGGCAGCAAGGAGGAGCCTATGTTGCAGTCGTTGACAAGCAGAGACAACGAGGCAGTGCGCCTCCTTGGCTGTCGGCGCTTGGATGCGCCCCCGTACGAAGTGCGCGCTTCGTGGGTTGGAGCGGTGGAGGCTGTACATGGTCAAGCGGTTGTGTCGTCGCCGCCAAGTACCGAGGTTACGCTTGTTGACGCCAAGACCCAATTGCTGCGCGATGGCGTCAATCAGACTTTGCTGCGTATGCGCGACGAGGCATACCGCCAGGCCGAGCCGGAGCGTCCCAAGCTGCCGCGTTGGGTTCGCGCGCTGCGCTTGCTGCCGCAGCGCGCCGAGATAACGCCCAAGAGCGTGTCGGTGATCGAGCGCTTGCGTCTGATTTTGGCTGAAGGTGCGCCGCGGCCGGCACTGGATATTAAGGAGTGCGCCCGACTGTCATTGGAGATGGAGGCGCTGGCGCGGATGCTGCCGCAGGGCCCGTTTGCCGAGTTGAGCCAGCGTCTGGCCCTGCTGGGTCAGGCGGCGTGGGCGCAACTGGCCAGGGCCGAGGCTGAAGCTCAGCTATTACCGCAATTCAGGCGCTTCGACCAGCCGGGGAGCAGCCAGGAGCGCCGCGCCGGCGTGTCGTTGGGGGTGGGCCTAGGGTTGGGGGAGGCCGGCGCAGGTACCAAGGCCACGTTCGGGGTGAGTCTGGGCGTGACCTGGGGTATGGACAATGATGATGAAGGCTTCGTGTTCGTCAATCGCAGCAAAGCCGTATCGGCACAGGCCACAGGCAAAGGAGGCGTAGGCGTGGCTGCGCTGTCCGGCCTGGTGCAGGGACGCTGGCAGCATACCGAATCGGAAGAGTTCGCCAGCGCGACGGCATATGTGCAAATCAATGCGGATCAATTGGCGCGAGGCTCCCGCCGCGAAACGCTGGGCACGGCCGCTCGCGCGGCGGTGGGGGCATTGATCCGCTTATTCCGTCCCGGCTACGGAAACGAGCTGAGTAACTTTCAGCGACTGCAACAGCAAGCTGCCGATCAACAGCAGCGCTTGGGCGTGCTATTGGGTTGGTTGGGGCAGCGCAACCGCTCGGAGGCGCTGCCCGGTCCTGCCCGGCACTATGCGCCACCTTGCATAGTTGACAGTGTCCGTGGCGATGCCTGCGTGCGGGCTGAAGCAGCCGGTGTCGGTGTGGGGCTGGGCGTGGCGGTGGAGCGTATCGACATCAAGGCCCCGGTATTGACTCCTTTCTGGCAGGCGCTACGGCAGGAACATGGCGTTGCCCGGAAAAAGAAGATTGCAGAGCAACGCCTGGCCGGCCTGGGGCAGATGGCCGGCGTGTTGTTCGGGCCTGATGCCAAGACGAGGCCGCTGTCCCGGCTTAGCGGCGCTGCTGATGCGGAAGCCCTGAGGAGCGTCGACCTGAAGACGCTGGCGCGAGCAGTCGATTGTTTGGCGGCCGAGTTTGAACACCTGTGCGCGGTGGCGCAGCAGGTGGATGCCGGCATTGGCCGGAGAGCGTGCGGCGCGGCCGTGGAGCGCTCGCTGTTGGCCAGCTGGCGTGCACGCAGCCGCGAGGAGGCTCTCGCCCAGATGGCGTTGGCGCATGCGGTGCTGGTGCGTGAAGTCGCCGCGCGGGAACCCGCCGAAGCAGCTGTTGATATGCTGTTCGAGAAGCGGGTGCTGGATCAACGCTTGGATGAGCTGGCGCCAAGGTTGTACGCGCCACCGATCCGCTACGATGCGGGGAAGCTGGCGCAGGCGACCAGTTTTCGCGACCTTCTCAAGTTGCAGATCCGAGACCGCAGCCTCGCCTTGAGTCTTGGCGGAGCGCTGGGGGAGGTCGGTCTGCAGGTCAGTGCTTCTTTGACTGAGCGTGAACGTTTGCATCATAACCCTTTACGTGCCGGCGATTACAAGGATGTGCGCGTGAGCCTGACCGGTAGTGTAGGCGGAAGCTGGCCGCTGGACCGTGTACGCGATGCCCTCGCGGCTCAGTTGGCAGCACACGGGCTTGCCGCCGAAGTGCCGGCGGCGTTGGCGGGCTTGCAGGCCTCGTTGGGCGCGCAGGGGAGCGGCAGCCTGATGTTGTTGCTGCGTTTCTACCGGCCGCAATACCAGCGGCAGGCGGATTTTCCCGCCGATGCTGCCGGCTATCGGCTGCAGCTGATTCGCGTCAGCGCAGGCGGCGATGTGGGATTGAGCTTGGCGGGTGGGGTGCCGGTGCAGCCAGGGGTGTCTGTGGAGTTGGGCTTGGATATTGGCACATCGGCCACGTCGGTGCTGTATGAACGCTGGGGCGACAATAGTCTGAGCGCGCCGTTGATGCATTACTTGCATCTGAAGGCGGTCGGCGAAGAGGCGCGATGGCTGGATAAGCGTCAAGAGCAGCGTCAGGCACTGGAAGCCTTGTGCCGTCAGTTGGCCCGTCCAGACAGCGCGGTGCGGGGCGAGGCCAATTACTTTCTCAAGAGGCAGCAGTGGGACGGCACGAGGTTCTTCGCCGTTGTGGAGGCTTTCGCCGCGGGACACGGCAGTTTCGAGGCCGCCATTGAAGAGCTGGAAGCGCTCATGGAGCGTCAGTACCCACAATGGCAGATCGATAAGCAGGACTTCGCTGGCTGGGAGGAGCTGTCATTGACTCATGAAAGTGGGAGGGCTGTGAGCGAATGAACATTTCTCAGGCAGGGGGCGCGGAACGAAGCGTCGCGCCATATAAAAGCATCGCTGATGCGCAGGCGGTGAAGGCTGAGACCGGGAACGGCTTGTCGCATGGCGTCAAGCAGGTTGGCAATGCCCCGGCACGTTCAATATAGCGTTTTCGCGATGCGGCGCCATTCGTTGCCTCACTGATGCCGAGAGAGGGGAGAGCGGTGTAGGGGAGGATGATTGGTTGGAGGTTCGTGATCCAACTGGCCGCTAAGCAAGGCTTGTACTTCGAACGCCTTCAGGTTTACTGAAGGCGTTTTGTTTTGCCCCGGTTGCTCCTGTTGGTAACCCATCAGATTTGCATCAGGATTCTCCTCGCCGGCTGATAGACACTCTGCGAACCCGAGTATGGGTTAAGTAGGGCGTTGACTGATGATAGACCACGAAGTTTTGCATTTTCAGGAAATCCTGGGCGAGGGCGGCAAGCGTGTTGTAACTGCCCAAGAGGTATGGCTGGCGCGTGAAATCATCGGCAGGCCAGCTGTACTGACGCTGGTGTCTGATGGGATCCCAGCGTCGTGGGAGATGCCGGCCGGCTGGCAAGGCTTGCTGATGCTGGACCGTGTCGAAGTGCAGGTCTTGGCGGGGCAACTGACGCTACGCGCGCTCAAGCTGGAAGTGCTGAGCAAACTGCTCGCTTTTCTTGATGAGGCGCGGAGTCTGGAGGAGGTTGATACCGGAGGGGGGGCTTGGGCGGCACTGCCGCTGGGCGATCCATCGGTATGCGAAGATCGCAAACGTTGCGAATACTGGTTCTTGTCACAGGCATTGATGCCAACCCCTGCGTTCAGTGAGTTCCTTGCCGGACTGCGCCGCAGTGAAAGCTACTGGTTGGTGCGCTTTCTCCTGGCGCAATCGGCTGGCTGCGGCACTTTGCAGGATCTGGGAGAGCGCTATGGCGTCTCGTACTCGCATTTCCGTCGGCTATGCCGCCAGGCGTTAGGGAGCGCGGCCAAGACCGAGCTACGCGACTGGCGCATGGCGCGCTCGCTGTTGGACGTGGTTGAGGGGCGCGAGAGCTTGACCCAGGTAGCGCTCAAGCATGGTTACGCCTCGTCTTCTCATTTTTCCAACGAGATCCGGGAGCTGCTCGGCGTATCGCCGCGCGGCTTATCCAACATCATTCAATTGGCTATCAAATGAAGAGAAAAGTTCTGTGTGCATGGCTTCTTTCGTGTACTGCATTGCTAACGCCCCCAACCGGCTACACCGCGGAGCCAGTGCGGCCAGCCGGCTCTGGCTACATTGCTAAAAATGAGAGCCTGCGTGGTTTTTTCGACGCGTTGGCAGCGCAGCTCAAAAAACCAGTCATTGTCAGCAAGTTGGCGGCGCGCAAGCAAATCAGTGGAGAGTTCGATCTGGGTAATTCCCAGGTGTTGCTGGACAAACTGGCGCAACAGCTTGGACTGATTTGGTACCACGACGGGCAAGCCATCTATGTTTACGATGCGAGTGAAATGCGCAATGCGGTAGTGTCTTTGCGCAATGTTTCATTGAATACCTTCAATGATTTTCTGCGGCGCTCGGGATTGTACGACCGTCGCTACCTTTTGCGCGGGGATGGCCGCAGCGGTACTTTCTATGTGTCCGGTCCGCCGGTGTTCGTCGACTTGGTAGTCAATGCGGCCAGCTTCATGGATAAGCAGAGCGACGGCGTGGACTTGGGACGGCAGAAGATCGGCGTGATCCGACTGAATAACACTTTCGTCAGTGATCGCAATTACGAGCTGCGGGACCAGAAAATCATCATACCTGGCATGGCAACGGTGATCGAGCGTCTATTGCAAGGTGAAGACAAGCCTTTGCAAAGCGCGGCTAGCGGTGCACCCGCTCCCGCCCCGGCGCGGCGCGGCGATATTCCCCCGATGCCGGACTTTCCCGGCAGCGGCGCGGCGAAGCCGCCAGCGTATGCCGGAGGCCTGAGTCTGCCCGAGGCCTTGAGGCAGGAAGTCGCCGCGGGCGACATCAAGGTTATCGCTTATCCTGATACCAACAGTCTGCTGGTCAAAGGCACGACAGAGCAGGTGCGCTTCATCGAGAAGTTGGCTGCAGCGCTGGATGTGCCCAAGCGCCATGTTGAGCTGTCCTTGTGGATCATTGACCTGGACAAAGGGGATCTGGACCAGTTGGGCGTCAACTGGAGCGGCGCCATCACTGTCGGCGACAAGCTGGGCGTGTCGCTGAACAACAGCGGCTCCATCAGTACGCTGGACGGCAGCCGCTTCATCGCCTCGGTGATGGCGCTGGAGCAGAAAGATAGAGCGAATGTGGTATCGCGCCCAGTGGTATTGACGCAGGAGAATGTGCCGGCGCTGTTCGATAACAACCGTACTTTCTACGCCAAGCTGGTGGGTGAGCGCAACGCCAGCCTGCAGTCCGTCACCTATGGCACCTTGGTCAGCGTGTTGCCGCGCTTCTCCGCAGACGGGCAGATCGAGATGTCGCTCAATATCGAGGATGGCCGCGAGACAAAGACGCCGAACTATGAAAACGATCCCCCGGACTCGCTGCCGGAAGTCGGGCGTACCCGGATCAGCACCGTGGCGCGTGTGCCGCAGGGCAAGAGCCTGCTGATCGGCGGTTACACGCGCGACGCCAATGTCGAGCAGAACAACAAGATACCGCTATTGGGCAGCCTTCCCGTGGTGGGTGGACTGTTCCGCTACCGCAGCCAGAGTCTGAGCAATTACGTGCGAGTGTTCCTGATCCAGCCTCGCGAGATTGACGATCCGCTGACGCCGGATGCCAGCGACTTGGCCGCCAATTTGGCTAAGGAGGCGGGTATTGGCAATGATCCTCTGCAGCAATGGGTGCGCGACTACCTGAACCGAGAGGTAAAGCGTGGAAATTAGCAGCCGCCCACTGCCGACTATTGGTCTGCGCTCGGCCAAGCATCATGCCCGGGCCGACGCTCAGCGTGATGTGGTCAAGCAAAGCGACGCGTTCCAGGCTGAGGCGCAGCGCGCCGATGATGCCTCGCCTGCGGCCGAGATGCAGCGCTTCCTCCAGTCCACGGACGAGATGGCGGCTGCGCTGACGCAGTTCCGCAATCGGCGCGACTATGACAAGAAGCTCGGGCATTTGGCCGATAGTTTCGAGCGGGTGTTGGATGAAGAGGCAAACCCGAAGGCGCAGCAGATTGTACAGGTGGCCAAGGCATTGGGGATCCGCGTCGAGGAATTGCTGCGCCAGGCGCGCGCCTTGTTCCCGGACGATAGCGATCTGGCGCTAGTGTTGCGCGAACTCCTGCGTCGGCGCCAGCTGGACGAGGTGGTGCGCAAGCGCCTGCAGGCACTGCTGCAGCAGGTGGAGGAGCAGGCCGATCCCAAGTCTTTGAAGGCCGGCATCAACTGCGCGCTCAAGGCGAGACTGTTCGGCAAATCCTTGCAACTGAGTCCGGGCCTGCTGCGCGCTAGCTACCGGCAGTTCTTGCAGAGCGAGGCGGCGGAGGTTGAGGTCTACGCTGACTGGATTAGCAGCTTCGGTTACCAACGCCGGGTCTTGGTGCTTGACTTCATTGAGGGCGCGCTGCTGGCCGACATCGATTCGCAGGACGCCAGTTGCTCTAGGCTGGAGTTTGGCTACTTGTTGGGGCGCCTAGGGCAGCTCAAGTTGCTGCGTTCCGCGGATACATTGTTTGTCGGACGCTTGATGGGCAATGAGCATGTCTGCGCCTTCAACGGCAATGAGTCCGACTGGTTGCTGTTTCTGCTGTCTTTGCTGCTGCAGCCGCAGGATTTGGACGCGCTGCTGGCCGATACCGTGGGGCGCAGCGCGCTGCTCTCCCGCCATAGTGAACACTCGACGTTGTTGCAGGCGCTCTACCAGGCATGCAAGGCTCTGCCCCCGGCGCTCTTTGTTGATCCGCGCTGGCAGGAGGCTTTGCTTGAAGCCTTGCGCCATATGGCGGGCATAGCCTATCGCCACGAACAGGCTGAGCGACGTCGTGAGACGGGATGATCCATCCATCAAGGCAATCATGAACTAACCGCTTCGAGCGGGCCTGCCTGGTAGGGCGAAGTTCATCGGACTTATTGTATTTCCGAGCGGATATCGGGCTCCTGGTTTTGCCTATCGCTGCGCCATTGCCGGCTTTGTCGTGACGGCGCGAGACCATCGCCTCTTTTGGGCAGTCTGCCGTCATCTTGTTTCCCATGTTTTCCTGTGCTTGCGCGCGAGGCTCTCCTGCCTGGGCTGATGGGGCCGGGATAATCAGATTTACATCAGGATTCCAGCATTCGGCTGTTAGACACTCGCCTCTGGCGTTTGAGAGAAGTGATCGCTTGCCCCGAGCCGTGATGACTCTCGATGATGGATTGACCGAATAATTTGGGATGCCCCAGTGTTTAATTCCTTGCTCAACGGCGCTCGTACGCGTCCAGAACTGCTGATCCTGTTGTTGATGGTGATGATCATTGCGATGCTGATCATTCCGTTGCCCACCTATCTGGTGGACTTCCTGATCGGTCTCAACATCGTGCTGGCGGTACTGGTGTTCATGGGGTCCTTTTACATCGACCGCATTCTCAGCTTTTCCACCTTTCCCTCGGTACTGCTGATTACCACGCTATTTCGTCTGGCGCTGTCCATCAGTACCAGTCGGTTGATTCTGATAGAGGCTGATGCTGGCGAGATCATAGCCACCTTCGGTCAGTTCGTTATCGGCGACAGCTTGGCTGTAGGCTTCGTAGTGTTCTCCATCGTTACCGTGGTCCAGTTCATTGTCATTACCAAGGGCTCTGAGCGGGTCGCCGAGGTAGCGGCGCGCTTTTCGCTGGATGGTATGCCTGGCAAACAGATGAGTATCGACGCCGACCTCAAAGCCGGCATCATTGATGCCGATGGCGCGCGCGAACGCCGCAGTGTACTTGAGCGCGAGAGCCAGCTTTACGGCTCTTTCGATGGCGCGATGAAGTTTATCAAGGGCGATGCCATTGCCGGCATCATTATCATCTTCGTCAACTTCATCGGCGGTATCTCCGTGGGCATGACGCAGCATGGCATGGATCTGTCCACTGCCTTGTCCACTTACACCATGCTTACTATTGGTGATGGTTTAGTGGCGCAGATTCCGGCGTTGCTGATCGCTATTAGTGCTGGCTTCATCGTCACCCGAGTCAACGGCGATAGCGACAATATGGGCCGTAACATCATGGGCCAGTTGTTCGGCAATCCTTTTGTGCTGATTGTGACTGCGGTGTTGGCGCTGGCTGTGGGCATGTTGCCTGGGTTTCCGCTGTTCGTGTTCGCCATCCTGGCGGCGGCGCTGGCCGGCTTGTTCTATTACAAGCGCCGCGTGGCGAAGCAGGGGGCGAGTAGCGGCGGGAAGACCGGCGAGACGGGCGTGGCCAGCATGAGTGGGAGCGTCTCGCCGGCGAGTGGCAAGGAGAGCTCGCTGGGTTTGATCGGCAACCTGGACAAGGTGGCTGCCGAAACCGTGCCCTTGATCCTGCTGGTGCCCAAGGCGCGGCGTGCTGTGCTGGAGCAAGCGCAATTAGCCGAGCGGCTGCGTAGCCAGTTCTTCATCGACTACGGTGTGCGCTTACCAGACATGCTGCTGCGCGATGCTGACGGTACGGCCGATAACCGCGTGGTGTTGCTGATCAACGAGATCCGCGCCGACGAGTTCGAGCTGCATTTCGATTTTGTGCGCGTGATCAACTACACAGATGAGGCCACTGCTCTGGGTGTGCAGCCAGTGTTCAGCACCCAGGGAGGCAGTCAGTGCGCCTGGGTGCGCCCAGCCGACGGCGACAAGCTGGTCAAGCTAGGCTATCAGTTGCGCCCGGCGCTGGACGAGCTCTACCACTGTCTCGCCGCATTGTTGGCGCGGCACGTAAACGAATATTTTGGTGTCCAGGAAACCAAGCACATGTTGGATCAACTGGAGGCTAAGTACCCGGACTTGCTCAAGGAAGTGTTGCGCCACGCTACGGTACAACGCATCGCCGAGGTGCTGCAACGCCTGCTGGCCGAGCGCATCTCGGTACGCAATATGAAGCTGATCATGGAGGCGTTAGCGCTGTGGGCTCCGCGCGAGAAGGACGTAATCAACCTAGTGGAGCATGTACGCGGCGCGCTGGCGCGCTACATCTGCCACAAGTTCGCCCACGGCGGCGAGCTGCGTGCGGTGATGACCTCTGCTGAAGTGGAGGACATGGTGCGCAAGGGCATACGCCAGACATCGGGCGGCGCCTTCCTCAACCTGGAGCCTGCCGCCTCTGACGAACTGATGGACCTGTTCGCGGTAGGGCTGGATGGTTTGAGCATCGCCCACAAAGACATGGTGCTGCTCACATCGGTCGACGTACGCCGCTTCATCAAGAAACTGGTCGAAACCCGCTTCCGCGAGCTGGAGGTCGTGTCTTTCGGCGAGATCGCCGACAGCGTGTCGGTGAACGTGCTCAAAACCATTTAAGCCCTAGAGGATTCCGCACATGTATACCCCGGATATTGCCCAACTGGTTCGCGCAGCACTGGAGGAGAGTGGCTGCGACCCCTCTCTGGTCGGCGAGTTGGACAGCCATTCCACCATCGCACTCGACCTGCACGAGCTGCCGAGCATCTATATCAGCGTCCAGGACGACGAGCTGTGGCTATGGTCACTCATCGGAGACTACAGCGATGCCGTGATTAGCCAGCGTGGCAGTGAGTTGCTGGCGGCGCTGATGCAGGGCTGCGGCTTTGCACGGGGCGGCCAGCTGCAGCTGACAGTGCAGGACGGCTCGCTTGCACTCAAGGCCTTGGTGCATCCAGACTATTTGGTAGATGGCAGCCGCTTTTCCGAGGCGCTGAATGGCTTCTTTGATGGTCTGGAGCGCTTCAGCGGGTCTTTGCTGCGATGAAAGCGCCACGCCTGTTGCGCCGCCTGGCATACCCGCAGCGGCTCTCCGGCCCCATCTTGGAAGCCGCGTTACCTGGGGTGGCCATCGGCGAACTATGCGAGATCCGTCGCAATTGGCAGGAGAGCGAAGTCGTGGCGCGGGCCCAGGTGGTGGGGCTGACGCATGAACGCGCAGTACTCTGCTTGATCGGCAACCCGCGAGGTCTCACCCGCGAAGCAGTGCTGCAGCCAACCGGGCGTACGCTGTCGGCCTGGATCGGCCAGGCTGCGCTTGGCGCAGTTCTAGATCCAACCGGGCAGATCATCGAACGTTTCGGTCCCGAGTCCGGCGTTGGGGGCGAGGAACGCGGCGTGGACGCCGATCCACCACCGTATTCGAGCCGCGCGGGGGTGCGCGAGCCACTGATTACCGGTGTGCGAGCCATAGACGGACTACTCACCTGCGGTGTCGGCCAGCGGGTGGGCATTTTCGCTTCGGCGGGCTGCGGCAAGACCATGCTGATGCACATGCTGATAGACCAGACCGAGGCCGACGTCTTTGTCGTCGGTTTGATTGGAGAGCGTGGTCGAGAAGTGACTGAGTTCGTCGAAGCGCTGCGAGCCTCGCCCAAGCGCGAACGCTGTGTGCTGGTATTCGCCACCTCGGACTACGCCTCGGTCGACCGTTGCAACGCCGCGCTTCTGGCCACTACCGTGGCCGAATACTTCCGCGACCAGGGTAAGAAGGTGGTGCTGTTCGTCGATTCAATGACGCGTTACGCCCGCGCGTTGCGCGACGTGGCTTTGGCGGCCGGCGAGCCGCCGGCGCGGCGCGGTTACCCGGCCTCCGTGTTCGACAGTCTGCCGCGTCTGTTGGAGCGTCCCGGCGCTACGCATAACGGCAGCATCACTGCCTTCTACACCGTTCTGCTCGAAGGCGACGACGAGCCGGATCCCATGGCGGATGAGATCCGTTCCATTCTGGATGGCCACATTTATCTGAGCCGCAAGCTGGCGGGTCAAGGTCATTACCCGGCCATTGACGTGCTCAAGAGCGCCAGTCGCGTCGCGGGTCAGGTCACGGACCCGGGGCATCAGCAGTTGGCCAGCGGCGTGCGCACGCTGATGGGACGTTTGGATGAGCTGCAAGTCTTTGTCGACCTGGGCGAGTATCGCCAGGGAGACAACCCCGACAATGACCGGGTGATGCGCATGCGCGACCCGCTACGGCAATGGCTGCGCCAGCCGTTGCAAGAGCATTCTTCTTTCGACAACACCTTGCGGGGCATGCATGCGCTTAATGGCTAAGATCCACAGTTTGCAGCGGCGCAGCGCCGCATCCCAGCAGCGCTGCGAGGTGCAATTGGCGCAGTTGGCGCGCGAGGACGACGCGTTGCGCGTCGATGCAGATGCATTGGTCGCGCAGGCTCAAGGTCTACGCCATTTGCTGGAAACGCAGCGGCCGACAGGCGCCGTGCTGGACCGTGGCCAGTTGTCCGCACTGCTACGCAAGCAGGCGGTGCTGCGCCGTCAGTTGCAGAACTTAAATCTGCAATTGGCGCAGCTGGGCGAGCAGCGCCAGGCGCTGGCCATGCGTCGCGATGAACGCCAGTTCGAGCGTCATAGCTGGCTGCGCAAGAAAGACAAGTATCAACGTTGGGCTAGCCAGGTGCGCAAGCAGGAGCGTTTGCTCCAGCTGCGGCAGGAAGAGGCCGAACAGGAAGAGAGGACACAATGGAGGCCATGATCTCTATCGCTCAGCCCAGTGGGGCGCCAGCGCCGCTGTCGGATGGGCCGGGGAGCTCTCTGGACGAGCTGGCTCTGGAGAAGGCCCGGGATCAGCACCGGCCGCGTGACGAAGACGAGCGTAGCCGCGAGCCGGCCCTGGAGCCTGAGCTGGCCAAATACCAACTCGCTTGGCAAGCTCAGCAGCCGCAGGCGCTGGCCTTACGACGCCGTAATGAATCCGTCCCGACAGAGGTCGAGATAAAAGTAGGCACGACGGATCGCCAGGACAGACTGGAGCTCGCGAACGAACCGGACAAGAAGGATAAGTCGCCGTTGCTGGATGCTCGGCCAGGCAAGTTGGCGCTCGCGGCCATCGGGCTGAGGGCGCAAAAGCACGGCGACGTCGCGCTGGCGATGAATGACGCCAGACAGGGCAAACCGGTGCTCGCGGAGGGGGAACAGCAACGCGGCGAGCCGCTAGGCGATGTCCTGCTGACGAAGAGGGATGCTCGGGTGGGGATGCTGATGCCCTTTGTCGCCGGACAGGGGCCGATCCAGGAGGGCGAGCAGGACCTAAACCTCCAGGTGGCGAGGCAGTCGGCCGTGGAGCTGGGCGAGCCAGCCTTGGCGCGCAGCAAGGACGCGCTGTCCCGCATGAAAAAGAACGCGTCCCCCCATACCGTTCCGCTTGCCTCTCCTCAACCCATGCCCGACCTCATCCCTTTGACTCAGGCATCGTCTCACGCAGAGCGCCTGCGCGCGGCGAAGCAGGCGCCGGCGGCGGCTCAGAGGAGGATGTCGGGCGAAGCTACGGCCTCAACGGTAGGCACTGCCGCGCCAGCGACGCAAAACGGTTTGACGTATCAATTCCGGCGCTGGGGGAACGAGCACTCGGTAACCGTGCAGGGGGGGCTCAGCGGCAGCTTGCTGCTGCAGCCGTCGGATGCGCTGGTCGCGCAACGCTTGGGCGAGCAGTGGCAGTCGGGAAATCCTCAGCAATGGCAGTTGGCGCGGGATGGCGGCGAAGGGCGTGGACAGCAGCAGCCGCGGCAGGATGAAGAGGATGAAAGCGGATGCTGAAGTTAAAACGGATGGATAAGGCTCAGCACGCGCTCGAACTTGTCGCGGCGGTCTGGCGTCGCCAGGGCTGGGATGTGGCGCTGGAGACGCCGCCACGGCACGGCGTCTGGTTGCCCTTGGCGGACGCCGACCACCGCTGGCGAGGCTGGATGCAGCCAAGTGGCTGGCTGGCGCATGTGGCGCCGGAATTGGCCGGGCTGGCCTCCGCCGCAGGTATCGAGGCGCAGGTGCTGCCATGGCTGGCTGCCGTTGAGCAGCCGCTAGAACTGCCCATTCCTGAACTGGCCTACCAGCGTCTCTGGCTGGGCGAGCCTGTGGCCGGCACTGCGCTGCCGCAGCGGCCGCTGTTGCGGGTCATGAGCGCCAGCGGCCCCCTTTGGCTGGAGAGTGCTCCCGAACCAGAGTTGGCCGATACCCCGGTGTTGGACAACCTTGGCTGGCCGCTACGCTTTGTCGTTGGTGACAGTTCTGTGAGCCTGGAGCTGCTCAAGCGCGTGGCGTGTGGCGATGTGCTTTTGGTGCGCGAGCCGGCATCAGCGGTGCGCTGTTACGAAAAGACCCTGGGCTTTTATCAAATCCTTGAGGAGGGAATCACCATGGAATGGCAGGAACAACAGGAAATTCAGGATGAGGTTGAACCCATGTCGGGCATGGGGCAGCTGCCGGTGAGGCTGGAGTTCGTATTGCATCGCAGCCATCTGACGCTGGCGGAGCTGCAGTCCCTTTGTCAGGGGCAGCTGTTGCCACTGCCGGTAGAGGCCGAACGGCAGATGGAGGTGCGCGCCAACGGCGCGTTGATCGGTCGCGGTGAGCTGGTGCAGCTGGATGGCCAGTTGGGGGTGGAGGTAAACGAGTGGATGGGTGGAACGGGCGATGTCGAATGATATCTCGATGATAGCGCTGCTGGCGTTCGCCACGCTGCTGCCATTCCTGATTGCCTCGGGGACCTGTTTTATCAAGTTTTCCATCGTGTTCGTCATGGTGCGCAACGCACTGGGCTTGCAGCAAGTTCCGTCCAACATGACGCTCAACGGCATTGCCTTGATGTTGTCCATGTTCGTGATGCTGCCCATCGCGCAGCAGGGGTACAGCTATTACCAAGAGGAGCAGGTCAGCTTTACCAGCGTGTCTGCTGTCAGCGGTTTCGTTGACAACGGACTGGATGGCTACCGCGACTATCTGCGCAAATACTCTGATCCTGAACTGGTGCGCTTCTTCGAAAAGGCGCAGGCCGAGCGCGCTGAGCGCGAAAACGTTGCCCTGCCGGCCGCTGCCGATGAGCGGCCATCCATCTTTGCGTTGCTGCCCGCATACGCGCTTAGCGAGATCAAGAGCGCTTTCAAGATCGGCTTTTATCTCTACCTGCCCTTTGTAGTGGTGGATCTGGTGATTTCCAGCATTCTGCTGGCGCTGGGTATGATGATGATGAGTCCGGTGACCATCTCTGTACCCATCAAACTCGTGTTGTTTGTAGCACTGGACGGCTGGACCATGCTGTCCAAGGGGCTGGTGTTGCAATACCTGGACCTGGCGAAGTGATGCCGACGAGGGAGTTGTCATGAATGATCTGGTATTCGCCGGCAACAAGGCGCTGTACTTGGTTTTGCTGATGTCGGCTTGGCCCGTCATCGTCGCCACTGTCATCGGTCTCTTGATTGGTCTGTTTCAGACGGTGACGCAGCTGCAGGAACAGACTCTGCCATTCGGCATCAAGCTATTCGGCGTCAGTCTTTGCCTGTTCTTGCTATCCGGCTGGTACGGCGAAACCTTGCTTGGTTTTGGCCGTGAGGTGATGCGGCTTGCGCTGAGCCGAGGTTAGCGCACCATGCAGTTTGGGTTGTTTTTCGAAATTCACGGCTGGGTGGCGTCCGCGGCGCTCGGGTTTGCCAGAGTGGCGCCGGTTTTCTTTGTGCTGCCTTTTTTGAACAGCAACGTGCTCAACGGCGTGGTGCGCACCGCAGTGACCATGCTGGTCGCGCTGGGGCTGTGGCCGTACGCCGCGGGCGAGCTGCCGCCGTTCCAGACGCTGCCTTATCTGTTGCTGATCGCACGGGAGGCCGGGATAGGTGTGATCCTGGCTTGTCTTCTGGCTTGGCCTTTCTGGGTATTTCACGCGTTGGGCAGCGTTATCGATAACCAGCGTGGCGCCACGCTGAGCAGCAGCATAGACCCGGCCAACGGGGTGGATACCTCGGAGATGGCAAATCTATTCAATATGTTCGCCGCCGTGGTTTATCTGCAGGGCGGCGGGGTGGGGTTGATGCTGGACGTATTCCAGCAAAGCTATCAGCTGTGCGATCCGCTCGGACTGTGTACCCCGCAGCTGACGCCATTGCTGGGCCTGCTCAACAAAGTGGTGAGCCAGGCAGTAGTGTTGGCCAGCCCGGTGGTGGCGGCCTTGCTGCTGTCCGAGGTGGTGCTTGGCCTGCTGTCGCGCTTTGCGCCGCAGATGAATGCATTCTCTGTGTCGCTGACGGTGAAAAGCCTCATCGCTTTGCTGATGCTGCTGTTCTACTTTGGGCCGGTGCTGCCGGACAAGGTGGCGCAACTGGCCTTCCCCGCATCAGCCTTGCCTGCCTGGCTCACAGGGGGGGGGCGCTGAGATGGCGAACAAGACGGAACAACCCACCCGCAAGCGGCTGCGGGACGCGGCCAAGAAAGGCCAATCCTTCAAGAGCCGCGATCTGATCGTCGCCTGCCTCACGCTGTGTGGCGTGGCCTATCTGGTGTCTTTCGGCTCACTGGTTGAGTTGATGGGGGCATTCCGCCAGGTGCTGACTAGTAGTTTTCAGCAGGATATGCAGGGCTATGCGCAGGCTGTGTTCTGGCTGGGACTCAAGCTGCTGCTGCCCATCCTGCTGCTGTGCATCGTGGCCTCGTCATTGCCTGCCTTGCTGCAGAGCGGTTTCGTGTTGGCCAGCGAGGCCTTGAAGTTCGATCTGTCCGTACTCAACCCGGTCAACGGTTTCAAGAAGCTGTTCAGCCTGCGCACGATCAAGGAGGCGGCGAAGGCGCTGCTCTATCTGACTAGCTTTGCGGTAGCGGTGACCGTGGTCTGGTACCAGCACAAGGGCTTGTTGTTTTCACAACTCAATGGTAGCCCGATGGGCATGGCGGCGGTGTGGCGGGAGCTGCTGTTGTCGCTTGTGCTGGTTTGCCTGGGATGCATCGTGGTGGTGCTGATTCTGGATGCGGTCGCCGAGTACCTGTTGTTCATGAAAGACATGAAGATGGACAGGGAAGAGGTCAAGCGCGAGATGAAGGAGCAGGAAGGCAACCCTGAGATCAAGTCGCGCCGCCGCGAAGCGCATCTGGAGATCCTGTCCGAGCAGGTGAAGTCTGACGTGGAGAACTCCCGCCTCATCATCGCCAACCCGACGCACCTTGCTATAGGCATCTATTTCAAGCCAGAGCTGCTGCCCATTCCGCTGATTTCGGTACGCGAGGCCAATCAGCGTGCGCTGGCCGTTCGTGCTCACGCCGAGAAAATGGGCGTCCCGGTTATCACCGATGTGAAGCTGGCTCGACGCATCTACGCCACCCATAAACGCTACGACTACGTCAGCCTGGAAGAAGTGGATGACGTCCTCCGTCTTCTGGTGTGGCTGGAGCAGGTGGAAAACGCAGGCGTGCAGGAAGCGGTGCCTCTCGCGCCGCCGCAGGCCGAGGAGGCCGCGCCATCTGCCGCAACGCATAAATGAGCGATTACTGAATGTTTTACCCCGCCATCCGGAGTTCAATGGCTGCAAGGGTGGTTTTCGCCCTACAGCCAGCTCTGCCGGGTTGGTGACTGCGACGAAGGAGATGTTCCATGAAACCCGAAGACAGTGTCAGCGACGAGCGTTTGGCAGAGATGGTCTGGGATGCCGTGAGCTCAGGGGCCACCCTGAAGGACGTGCATGGTATTCCGCAGGACATGATGGAAGGCCTGTACGCCCACGCTTACGATTTTTACAACAAGGGAAGACTCGACGAGGCGGAAACCTTTTTCCGTTTCCTCTGCATTTACGACTTCTACAACTCTGACTACATCATGGGGCTGGCTGCCGTGTGCCAGCTTAAGAAGCAGTTCCAGAAAGCCAGCGACCTGTACGCGGTGGCTTTTGCCCTGAGCAAGAATGACTACCGACCGGTGTTCTTCACCGGTCAGTGCCAGCTGTTCATGCGCAAGGCGGCCAAGGCAAGGCAGTGTTTCGAACTGGTGTGCGAACAGAGCGTCGACGAGGCGCTTCGCGCCAAGGCCCAGGTGTATCTGGAGAGCTTGAAGGAAGTGGAAGCCGGGTCATCCCATCAGCAGGAAGAGGAACAGGCATGAATGACGCAAGTGCAATCGGCCGTAGTAGCTATCTGCAAAACCCTCAGCTTGCCGAAGCGGCTTTCGAAAGCGTCCGCAAGGATGGCAATTTTCTCGATGCCGCCGACAAGGCGCTGAAAGCGGTGCTGGCTACCAAGGCCGGCGAAGCCGATGGCAAGCCGCAAGTGAGTGAGCGAGACCTGGCCGCGCCGGCTTTGACGCCACCCACCGTCAAGGGACAGGAAGAACTGAACGGCTCGGGCAAGCTGGCCTTGTTGCTGGGGCAATTGATTGCTCTATTGGGCGACGTGTCGCTGTCGCAGTTGGAAGGTCGCCTAGCCACTTGGCGTGCGATGATGGACGCGCAGAAGGCTATGGGCGAGCAGTTGTCGCAGGAAATGCAGGCTGCGCTGGAAGAGGCGGAGCAGGCGACTGACGCCTATCGGTCAGCGCTGGGCAACCTGAACAACGCCAAGGCAGCGCTGGACGCGGCCAAGCAGAAACTGGCACAGGCGCAAGCCCGGCTAGATGGCTTGTCGCCGAGCGATCCTGGCTATGCCCAGGCGCTGTCTGCGCGCGACCAGGCGCAGATGGAGGCGAATCAGGCGCAGCAGAATGTAGACCAGGCAGACGCGGAGGCCATGGCTGCGCATCAACTGGCCACGAACAAGGCTAAGGTCGCCAACGATCTGCTGACGCAGGCACAGGGATTGGGCACCCGCAATGCGGCGGTCAGCAAGGGTGAAGAGGATAACCTGTCCAATACCGCCAAACTGACCATGCTGATGGCCATGTTCATGGAACTGGTGAATAAGAATAGTGAGGAGAGTCTCAAGAGCGATCTCGCGCTGTTCCAGGCCATGCAGGAAGGCCGCCAGAAGGAAATGGAAAAGAAATCTGCCGAGTACCAAGAAGAAGTACGCAAGGCGGAAGAGCTCAATCGCATCATGGGATGCATTGGCAAGATTCTTGGCGCGCTGCTGACCATTGTCAGCGTCGTGGCCGCTGCGTTCACCGGCGGCGCCAGCCTAGCGCTGGCCGCGGTGGGCGTGGCATTGATGGTGGCCGACGAGATCGTAAAGGCCACCACCGGGGTGTCCTTCATCCAGGAGGCGTTGAAGCCGCTGATGGAGCACGTGCTCAAACCCTTGATGGAGCTGATCGGCAAGGCCATTTCCAAGGCGCTGGAAGCCATGGGGGTAGACAAGAAAACCGCGGACATGGTGGGTTCCATCGTCGGTGCGGTGCTTGCCGCCGTCGCCATGGTGGCGGTGATGGTGGTGGTCGCCGTTGTCGGCAAGGGGGCGGCTGCCAAGCTGGGCAACGCCATGAGTAAGCTTCTGGGCGATGCCATCAAGAAGATCGTGCCCAATGTGCTAAAGGAGTTCGCCAAGAACGGCGGCAAACTGCTGAGCCAAGGCACGCAGCGTCTGACTAACGCGCTGGGCGACGCCGGCAGCAAGATTGGCTTGCGTACCGACGCGCTGAGCAAGGAGATGGTAGCCAATGCGCTCAACCGCGTGGTTGTCGGGGGGCAGTTCGCCCAGACTACCACCCAGGCTGGCGGCCAGGTGGCGGAGGGCGTGTTCCTGAAGAATGCGATCGAGCTCATGGCGGACTTCACGCTGGCCCGCTCCTCTATCGAGCAGATCCAGCAATGGCTGAAGCAGGCGGTGGAAGCCTTCTCCGAAAGTCAGAAGATGACGCAGGAACTGCACAAGAGCATGGCTATCGCCTTGCAGAACAATGCTGAGGCTGGCCGTTTCGTGCTGCGCCAGACCCATGCCTAAATTCAGGAGAATTTCTCATGTTACTGACCAATAGCCATATTTCTGCTCGCGTCAACACACACATTCAGGCCCAGGAGGGGGAGGCCAAGGCGCCGATCCGTGGCGACCAGGTTGACATCGGCGATGTCGACACCGTGGTGGAACAAGCCAGCGTTTGGACGGCAGCGCCCGAAGCGAAGATGGCGGTGCCCGAGCTGCTGCCACCTTCCGCCGACGCAGTGGAAAAGCAGGCCTCTAAGGACTGGTTGCAGAAGACTTTGAAGGACGAATCGTTCAACAAAGTTTCCGCGATGGGACTGAAGAGCATCAAGGGCCTGGCGCACCAGGCGAGCGAACTGTATGACAAGATCTTCGCACTGCTGCTGAGCCTGGAGCTCGCGGCTAACAAGACCAGTCAGCGCAACACTATCCTGGGCAGCGAGCTGGCCAATCTGAACAAAGACTCCATGTACCGCGAGGCGGGCAATGTGTTGGGCGGCAGTACCGCCGGCGCCATCGTGTCTACTTCGCTGGCCGCCGGCAGCCTGGGCATGTCTCTCAAGGGCAGCAAGATTCAGGGCGATGCGCTCAAGCAGAACAAGGTCAAGGTGGACACGCTGACAACCGAGCTGAAGGCCGCCAAGAGCAGCCTGGCCACCCAGGGTAGCATCAAGCTGGGCTCGGACAAGGTGGACGGCGTGACCCAGATCACGACGAAACCTGCGCCAGGCCCGGCGCAGCAAGGCGCCGGCCTGCCTGGCAACGCCGCGCGCGGCGTGACCGATACGGTGGATGGCGTGGCCGACAACGCGGTGAAACTGCAGCCCAGCAACAAGCGTCTGGACCAGCAGCAGATGGGGGCGCTGTACCGGCCAGTCGAGGAAATCGAATCGGACCTGGCGACTCAGCAAAATGCTTTCGACACCAATAACCTGCGCGGCAGGCGCTGGGAAGCCAAGGGCGGCGCGATGGGACAGACTGCTCAGGCGGCCAACACCATCACCCGCGGCGGCGGCGATTACGCCGCCACAGTGGAGCGCGCTGATCAGCAGATCCTGCAGGCCGACAACCGGGTGGCGAATACGGCGGCTGACGAGTCGCGCGATGATGAGCGCAAGCTGGACAGTCTGCGCCAGGAAATGCAGCGTGCACTGGCCGGCATGATGCAGGACACTGCTGCCGCTTCGGGCGCGGTTGCTAGCGCCCGGGCCAGCTGATCCAGTTCTGCTTAGGCGTCTCTTCGCCTGCTTCCCCCGCCGTTTCTGGCGGGGGCCTCCTCCACATTGCTTCCGCCATCGCGCCAGCTTGGCCGGTGCGGCCTTCTGCCGCATGGCTCCGGGCGCAGGTGGCCAGGGGAACCACATGACCAGCATTCAAACTACTTTCACGCCGCCGCTGATGACGGCGTATCCCTCGGCGCAACAGAAAGCGCCATCCGTAGACAGCGATGTCGCCATAGCGCGGGCGCCGATCCCGCCCAGCGCCAAGCAGAGCGCGCTGGAAAACGCCCAGGCCAAGGCCGACGCCTTGCGCCAGGCTTTGGAATCCGGCGACGCCGATGAGCGCGCGCTGACGACGCTGCAGTTTGCCTCCGGGCTTAACGGCCTGGCGGCCAGCGATGTGCCGCTGACGCCGAAGCAGCGCCAGGATGTTCAGACCGCGCTCGCGCCCTTGTCTGGTCAGCAGACGTCGTCGGTGAGCCAGACGGTATTCGAAAGCGATGCGAAGCTGTGGGAAATGATCGCCAAGTATATCGGCGACATCAACAAGGACTATCTTGGCGTCTACGAGAATGTTGTCGGCCAGTACACCGCGTTCTACCAAGCTTTCAGCGAGATCCTGGCCAAGATGGGCGGCTGGATCACTCCAGGCGGCAGTAGCAATACGGTCAAGCTCGACGTTAACGCGCTGAAGAGCGCGCTGCAGCAGCTGAAGGACAAGTTCTCCTTGCCCAACAAGGAGGCCATCCTGTTTCCGGCAGCGGACAGCAACGGCAATGTGACTGGTGCCACACAGGAAAAAGCCGAGGAATGGGCAGACGAGCTGGGTCTGCCGCGCTCCTGCGTCAAGCGGCTGGCAGACGGCAGCTACGTCGTTGTCATCGATATGGCACCGGTCAACACCATGATAGACGAGCTGGGCAAGCTGGGCACGCCGGGTGGCGACGGCAAACTGGAGCTTGATAACGCCAAGTTCCAGGCTTGGCAGTCCGGTTTCAAGTCGCAGGAAGAAAACCTGAAGAATACGCTGCAGACCCTGACGCAGAAGTACAGCAATGCCAACTCCTTGTTCGACAACCTGGTCAAGGTGCTCAGCAGCACCATCAGTTCTTGCCTGGAAACTTGCAAAGCCTTTCTGCAAGGCTGATAGGAGACAGTAATCATGACTATCGCATCCTCCGTATTGCAGCGTGCTCATTCTTGTCCGGATTTGTCCGCGTGGCGCGCCAACGACCGCCCGGCCAGTGCGTTGGGACAGGGGCTGGCCCGGGCGCAAAATTGCCCGGCCTCCTCCTTGCCGCCCAGCGCCGCGCCGGCCGCGGCGGACTCCGCACAGAGCAGCGCCAAGCTGGACCCCAATCAGTTTTCCACGCTAGTCAAGCAACAGGCCCGCGAGGCGCTGTTCGCCGCGGCGGCGTCGCCGGGAAAACAGGCGTTGCTTCGGCAGACACTCGACGCCTCGCACAATACCTATGCGCAGCGCGAAATCGATGCCTTCGCCAAGGTGTATAGCCAGCTGCAGGCCAAGCCTGATCTGAGTGAGGACGCACAGGAGCAGCTCAAGGCGCTGGCGAAGCAGTACACCGAGCTAATCATCAAGGATGGGCTGGGCGGCGATAGGTCCGCCTTTGGCGCGTGGGACTCCAAGGCCAACCAACAGATATACACGCAGCGCAGCGAGCTTGAGCACAAGTTGGCGACATTTGCCAAAGAGCATACCAGCGGCGACTTCCTGAAGCTGGGCAATCAGTTCATGGCTCAGCAGGTGATGCCTTTCATCCAGGCCTATGTGGAAGAACAGCTGGGCGGGCAACAACTGGAGGCGGAGACGCTCAAGAATCTCCACGGCCTGGTGGACCAGGCGGCGAAGCAGGCTTTCGACGCGCTGCGGGAGACGCGGGCCGGGCTGATCGACTTGCAGGGCTACGGCGTCGGCAAGCTGGCGCGCGACCTGGACACGGTAGCCGCGCTGCCGCTATTGCTGCGCAACATCCTGGCCGGACTGCCCAAGGACACGGAGCCGCCGGCGGCCAAACCTCCCGCCGCCGAACCGACGGGCCCCGGCGGCCCTGAGCCCGCCGGGCCGCAGCAGCAGGCGCCGGGCGGAATCACCATCAATGTTGGCGGCATCAGCATCGACAACAGCCAGCACGACAACAGCCGCCATATCGACAACAGCCGCCATATCGACAACAGCCGCCGTTCCACGCGGCGGGGCGGCGGCGGGGGGGCTCCGATAATTCAGAAACTCATATCGTGCTCCAACCTCAGCCAGAGCGGTGTTCACAGCGCGCAGGCTGGCACGGGATTGGCGGGGCCCGCTACAGAGCGTGCCGAGCTTCGCAGGCAGGGGCCTGGGAACGGGCCGCACACGCTGCAACGTACGTCGCAACAGCCCCCCCCGGCTGCGGTGCAGACCCAGGATCAGGCCGACGGCGAAGACAAGTCGACCACCGACGCCAGCATCCAGGCCAGCGCTAGCGTTGGGCACGCGTCCACCGAGGATGATGGCGTGGCCGCTATCGGCAGCAGCGTGTTGCAGCAGACGAATGCAACGGGCGATACAAGGCCCAGTCAAGACTTCTCCAAGCTGAAGTTCCGCGACGGCCCGCTGCGCAATCTGCCGAGTCCGGACTACTTGCGCAGCTGGCAGTTCCACTCTCAGCATGAGCGCCTTCCGGCCGAACGTCTGTTGGTAAGCATGTTGCGCGACGCCTTTGAGCCGCACCCGGCGCAGCCGTTGCAGCTGCGCCGGGACTTTGACCTGATGCGCAACGCGGTGCTGCCCAATGATCTCTCCGGCTGGGGGAAGGAGCAGGACAATGTATTGCAGCAGTTTGCCCAAGGCGAGGCCAGCGACACGCTCAAGGCTTACACCGCGCAATTGAGCCAGCTAGTTTCCCAGCAGCTGCAGGCCAAGAATCCTCTGTTTATACAACTGCGCAGCGAGGCGCAGCGCCTGGCGCGCAGCACCAATCTGCTGAATGGCGGCGGCAACCCGATGCTCACCCCCTTCCTGTCGGCCTTGGCCGTGGTCAAGGCCAGCGCCACAACCACCTCGTCTAGCGCTTCATCGCTGCGGCAGATGGTGCATGGCGTGGGCACGGATCCGATAGCGCGGGCAGACGCCGCGGCGATGACAGATGGCGCGGAAGACGCTGTGACGATGGCGCAGCAGTTCCGTTCGGTGGCGTCTCTTGATTTGCGCCGCGCTGGCGGGGCCAAGTTGGTGAAGGCGCCGCGTTTGATTCCGGGTACGTCGCCGGGTGCTGCCATGCCGAATGACGCCGCAAAGACGGGGCTCAGGGCGCAGGATAATGCTGAGCAGACCGCCACTGTCGATACTGCCGTTGAAACCACGATGAAGACTGGCGCCGCCTTGTCGCCGGTGCAGGAACGGCGGGAATGGACTACCGAGCATTCGGCTGCTGATCGCGACACCCTGTCGCAGAATCAAGGCGCGCGGGAAACATCATCGCCACGGAGCGAGGCCGGACCCATTCGCTCCCAGAAGCCGACCGTTAGCGCCACCGTTGCGGCAGACGCCAGCAAAGACGCAGATTCGTTTGCCGGACTGAAGCTGCAAACACCGCGGGCGCTGTATACCTTGTCGACGGCGGCATCGCGCCAGCGTCAGCAGCAGGCTGGTCTGTTCAACGCGGAGAAGGAACTGTTGCGAGCCTGCATGGATGGCGTGGAGTTGCAGCCCAACCAGCCGCAAGCGGCACGGGCTGAGTTAGCAGAGCTGCGCTTCAAAATGGTCAATGGCCAACACGGCGCGGTGAGTCAGGACGATGCCCAAAAGCTGCGCAGCATGCTGGACTCCAATGCTGAACAGCTGAAAGCGCGCAAGGAGGCGCTGAAGCGCCTGGTGGGCGACATGGTGTGCCAGAACGGCATGTTCTCCAACGACGACAAGGTGAAATCCGCCCCTCCGGTGGTGGCGACCGTCATGGAGTGGTTGAAGCCGGAGAGCAACGAGTCGTGGCAGGACTGGGCAGCCCAGATGCGCCCGGCCAGGCAGGGCGATCCGCTTAAGCCGCAGCCGGTTACTTTGAGCACCGATGGCCTGCATTTCGATGCGAGGAACTTGCGCAATGTACCCAAGGATTGAACAAAGCGTGCTGGAGTTGATGATCGAGCATCTGTCGGTGGACCCCGCCCAGCTGGATCCTGAAGCCCAATTGGTGGACCAGCTCTACCTCGACTCGCTGGACCTGATGGACCTGCTGCTGACCTTGAATGACGCCTTCGATATCGAGCTGGGCGTCGAAGACTTGGTCAGCATCAAGACGGTGGCCGATGTGTGTCGGGCGGTTGAGCGCCGCTTGGCGGGCGCGGGCCAGCATGAAGGAGGGCAACCTTGAGATAAGGAGGATTTGTTGCCGTTAAAGATAGGGCCGACAAGGCCCATGCAATGGAAGGCGGGGCTGCCAGTAATGGCAGATGAGGCAGGCAGCCCGCTGCAACAGCGCTTGCGCGCGGTGGAGGGGGGAGCTGACTTGACGCTGGAGGACAGCGGCGAAGAGCCGCTGCGTCCGCCGCGTCTGGAGAAGCGTTTGAGCCGCGTCGGTATGCGCCCGCTCTCCGCGCTATCGCAGGCGAGTGTATTGCAGGCGAGTGAGCTGAAGAGGCTGTGCCTGCAGCTGGCCGAGCAGGATTTCGATAACGACGATTGTGATGACGTCGATATCGACGATGCCATCGTGCGCCACCCGCAGCCGACAACTCCGCGCCCGCCACAGCGCGGTGAGTGGCTGTTGATGTGCTTGCACTGGCTGCATGGAGTCTGGTATCGCTATCGGCCGCCTCGTCGTCGCCGTGCTCGCCGCCTTCCGCGAGTCATCGCCACACAGCAGGGACGTGGGGCGAAGTCCTGATTCATCAGCTTTACATCAGGATCTCTTTGAGTACTTTGCCTACGCTCAATGCATCCCGGCTGGACCTCAACAATAACAAGCGGCGTACAACGCCATAGAGATGAATACGATGGATATGCACAAAGAATACTTGGCTCGCCTGGGTGAACGCCTGGGCCTGCCCTTGAGTTTTGACGATAACCGCCAATGTCTGCTGATGCTGGATGAACAGCTGCTGCTCGCGCTGCAAGCCGACGATCAAGGCTGGACCTTGCGTGGCCTGCTGGGCAAGGTGAGCCCGGATAGGGGCGCCGCTTTCTGGCGCGAGCTGTTGATGATGAACCTGGAGCTGCACGCCCAGCGCGCGGGCGCGCTGGCTTACGAGCCCGAAGCGCAGGCGTTGCTCTACTTGGAGCGTATCGAAGAACCGGGCGACACCGCCGCAGTCTTTGAGCGACTGGAGATCTTTACCAACCGCCAGGAAAAGCTCAGCGCAATGGTCCGCGACACTGAACAATTGCGGGGGAAATGATGGCTCTGACACTGAACACTAACTATGTAAGCGCTGTCGGGCCGGATCAACGCCTGCGTACTGATCAAGTGCAAGACCAAGTCGACGTGCACGTCGCGCGCGAAGGATTGGGCGGCCGCGTGCTCAGCTGGCTGGGACAGTTGCCGCTGTTACGCAATCTCGATGCGGTGCGGGCGCACGTGCAAACCATCAAGATGGAAAACCAGGCCGCGCTGGAGACTTTCATCCAGACCTTGTCCCCGCAATATCGCGATGGCGCTTTGCGCGATGCTGGGCTGGATCTGAATAATCCCAAGCCTTTGACCATGCGCTTGATCCGACAAGTTGAGCAGTCCGTGGAGAGGCAGCAACAGGCGGAGCCTGTGCACGTCAGTTTTGCCGAGTTGAAAGCGCAAGGAAGGATCCCGGACGCCACGCCGCCGTGCCAGACCGTGCCAAGCCGTGCTGTGTCCACTCCGATGGCTCCGGCCGTCCCGGTCGATCCCCAGGCTCTGCTGAGTGAATTGGACAAAGCGCTGGGCAGCGTAAACCGGCCGGAGTATGCGGCCCCCAACTCGATCACCCATGCTCGCTTCTCACCGTCTTCAGTTCCCACCGCTGGCGCTACCCAGGTGGGCCAACTGGCGGTGAATCGGATCGCCATCGAAGGCCGTCCGGCCGCCTTGGCTGGCCAGTACCCTGGCGATAGCCAGCGGGCGATGGGAGCGTACCTGCGCATGGTGGTCGAGCAGGGCTGCTCGTCGCTGATGGTGCTGGCCGAAGATAAGAAGATCGGCACAGGCAATTCCCCGATGCTGGCTTACTTCAAGGATGGTAAACGTACCTACGATGACGTCACCATCACCAGCACAACGCCAAAGGGCGGGGAGATCGACCTGGACGGTCTGCATGTCCATCGCTATGAACTGACGATTGCCGTGCCTGGGCGCGAGCCTTTCACCCTGCCGGCCTTGCACGTCATGGACTGGGAGGACCACAAAACGGTCAAGGACGCCGCGCAGCTGGAAAAGCTGGCCCAGCTGGCGCGCGAAGTGGACGACGAGGGTAAGGCGCTGCGTGAGCCCATCTACGCCAACGTCGCCGCTCCAGAGGCATTGCCCATGATCCACTGCCGCGGTGGTGTCGGCCGCACCGGCACGCTGATCGCAGCCATGGAACTGGTCAAACCAGACTCCAAGGCCAGTCTGGAGCGAATCATCGCTGACGAGCGCGCCACGCGTAACCACCGCATGGCGGAGGATAAAGGCCAGCGCGAGCAACTGGTCGAGTTGGCGCAGCGTCAAGGCAAGGCCGTATTGACCCCGAGCGAGCCTGTCTACGTCAACTTCTGATCTGTCCGCATCCCCCGGCCAAGTGGTTGGGGGATTTTTTCATTCCTGATTTGGAGTTCCCATGCCCAACCTCTCGATACGTGGCGGCGGCACGTCCATCGTCCCGCGCGCGGATAGCAGTGCTGTGACGCGCAGTAGCGTTGGTACCAGGCCCTTGGCCCGGGCCGTTACTTCTGTGCGTCAGGGCGGGGCTACCCCCGCGTTGGCTACACCGCTGGCCCGTTTGCCCGCAGGGCTCGCATCGCAGGCTCGTCTGGCAACGGCCTCTCAGCGGAATACGATGCATGCAACTGCCGTGCCTGCTACCGTTTCGCCCGCCGGCAGCGCAACGCAGCCTACAGATGCTCGGCCGGTGGCGGTGCTCAGCGGACCCATGCTGGGGTTGGAGATCGAACTGCACGGAGTCCGCGTCAGTGGCGTGGGGGTTGACAATAAGGTCACGCTGGCGCAAACGGCTGCTCGTGATGCCAACGGCAACCCTTTGCTCAAGCTGGTAGTGGATGGCGCGCACCGGGACAAATCTTGTGTCGAGATCGTGACTGCTCCACAGGCGTTTCAGTCCGGACCATTGCGTGATGCTCTTGACTTGCTGCAGCAGCAGAGCAAACAGCTGGCTCAACAGAGCCGCAACGCGAAGACCAAGCCGCAGATGGAGGATCTGATCAAGGCCTTCAATACCTCGCTGAAAGGGGACGCCACACGCTTCCTGCTGTCTGCGGGTGAGATCAAGGCGCGCATCGCTGCGCCTGGCGTTAATGACAAGCGCGGCAACGATTACCAGCAGACCAATGTCATGGTGCCATATGCTGCACTGGCTCAAAAGGATAGTGGCATTGGCGAGTTGTTCTTCAGTTCTGCTCTACAGCGCGCGCGCTTTAGTAAATCAGTGGATCAGGCGAATGGGCTGACAGATACCATGCTGCGCCGTATTGGTCATCAAGGGGATGCTCCCATGGTGCGTGCTTTTCTGTGCCAGATGATTTATCAGGATTCGATCTTGAATGAGAAAGCGGAGGACTCAGAGTTTTATAAGGACGCTTTTCCCTTCTTTATCAAGACTACATTACATGATGTGCTATTTTCTTTATTGAGCAAAGAAGATGTAGCTGTTTTGTCTCGCTTTGTTAGTCAGCCCGATTTTCAGCAACAAATGAAGGCCGCCATCCTGGCAACTTTTTCTGAGCAAAGCCCGCGAGTAAACTTTTTATCGTCTGCTCTTGTTCTGCACCCCGAGACCTTGGATTTTCGCGCCGCCTGTGAGCCACAGGAGTTGCAATGGTCGAATCTCGATATGGGTAGCGGGCACGAAATCCATCACGCAACCGTGTCCGCCATTGCAAAAAATGGGCGTCGCAAGGATTTCTTTGCCAATGCTGATTTTGAATATGGTGAGTGGACGCGTGCGCATATCGTATCTCCCTACATAGGCTCGCGTTTGCCTGCCTTTATGGATGGTGCCGGCCGTTCCTATGTTGTTGCCGAAGCTAGAAAGGCGACATGCCCATTGAACAAAGACTTTGATCAATCGCTGGCGTCTCCGGCGTTTCAGCGGCTTTTCTCTCATTTCGATTGAGTATTGGGCAAGTGGTAGGGTGATGGCTATTCATATCAGACAAGGCGGAAAGGTGGTGAGTCTGCAGCTGTTGTGGCAAATGGAGCGCTTGTTGCACAACAGCATGCAGGGGCAGGCCTGCAATGCCGCCCAGCAAGCACGGCAACGCGCTATTTTGCTGTGTGAACGGCTGGGCAAGGAGTTTCTGTCTCGTGGGGCTGAGGATGGGGTCTCAATCTATTTGACGGACCAGGAGGTTGAGACGCTAGGCAGCGCAATGAAACTGTTAGGGTGGCGGGCGCAGTAATGAGCGATTCCTGATAGTGGATTGTTTTTAATGGATTATTATTTTATTAAGTAAAGAAAATTCAATACGTTGATCATTAAAGCAATCACTGGATAGGTATTTATATGACACTTGCTCAAGTATCTGGCATCAGCTGGAATGCGCAAACCCGCCAGTTGGCGATTGACAATACCCAGGTCGCCGAATTACGTCGCAATATCGCCCAAAGCCAGGCCTTTTTCTCTCTGACCGTGAACGACAAGGAATATCGCGCTAGCGTGGACAATAACGGCAAGATTCAGGTTCGGCGCAACTGGGAGGGGCGCAGCCTGCTATCTCGACTATTCAAGCCGCTATACGGTCATTGCTCGCGTGAGCTGACGATGGCGCTGAATAAGATGGATAAAACGGAGAGCAATATTTTCGAGAAGAATCGACTAGAGTGCAATTCCATTTATGCCGAAAATTTTGCCCGCTTTTGCGGCGAGTTGCGGAGACGCGTCGAGAACAACCCTGGTAGTAGTGATCTGCGTGGATTATTCCGTGAAGAGTGCCCTAAACCGAAGGCGGAGAAAATAATGCGTGAAATGGGGCGGAATAGCATGATTGCCTTTGATGATCTACAAGGTACCGACTTGGCCTCGATCGTCAAACGTGGCAAGGTGAGCGTTAATATTGAGGAGATGGGTGATTTAATCGCTAAGCTAGATTCGATTGACAAGAAAGAATCTCTCACCGAGCAAGATGTAATCGACAAGCAACAGTTACATAAAGATATTGCTATTCGATACAGGAAATTGGTGCGTGCGGAGTATGTGAATCCGCTACAGCGTCAGTGTAAGGAAAATGCAGTCTCTACTTTTGCACTTTGTTATAAGCATGCGGAAGAAAAAGGGGAGTTTTCCAAGGAAGTTATTTCTATCTGTGCAGCTTTGTTCATGTCCGAAACAAACGATGGTGCCAGGTTGGTGCACTCGAGAGGCAATCAACTGACCCGCGCGGTGCTTTCCAACTGGCCCGATAGCGCCAACCGGCCTCCAGTTGCGCCTAAACCCAAGCTGTCTACTGCCGAAAACGGTGCATTTCCTCCTGTGAAAGGAGCAGAATTTGGTAATGTCATCGCCCAATTGGAAAGTGTTTTTGCTAACCGTGGCTCTGTGTAAATGAGCCTGTATACAAGCCCTGAAATATTGCAGGGCTTTTTTAATTTTTCATGCAATGGCTAGTTTTTGCAAGTGAGCATCCTCAGCGCAACCTATGATTTTTTGTATAACCGGCACGTAAACCATGGAGGAGTCGGAATGCATGTATCTAGCACACCTATAGTACACACCCGTCACGAGGCATCCACTGAGGCTGCCCAGATCAAGGGGCTGGGTATGCCACGCCGTTTGGCGGCTGCCGTCACGCATTGTGCCAACACCGCCGCGCAACCGCCCCAGGCGGAGCGGCGGGGCAAAGAAGGAAAGTTGCCAGGCGCGCAGCAAGCGCTGCGAGCCAAGCAGGAGAAATATTTTAGCCGCAACATACCGGCACGCCAGCCGCTGATGAATCGCTCGGGTGTTTCCCGGCCAGAGCATCACATGATGAAGGCCGTCGCGGAACTCAACGTTAGCGAGACGGCGCGCCGAGACCCGATATATGCGCAGCAAGTCATCGATGCTGTGTACGCCTCGACGTACAGCGCAGCCAAGGATGCCTTCGGACGCTTATGTGTCGAGCGCGGAGCGAGAGTGCCCGACGGGTATTTGCAGGAGATTGGCGCGGCGGCCCATGCGCTCCGCATTGCCTGCGAGGAGAAGGACGGCATTTATACGCCAAAGGCAGCAGGAGCCAATCCCTTCGTCACGCCAGTGCTTTCTTCCATGCAAAAACAATTCACCGCCTACATGAACCAGCCCGGCCAGGGGGCGCGCCTTCGTGCACATGTAGAGGCGGCTATCGCGAAGGAAATCGCGCCGCAGGCCCCCGAGCGTGGCATGTTGTCCCCGGATGAGTTTGTCGCCCAGCTGGCCGAGATTGGAAAGCGTTGGGAACAGCAGTTGCCGCATCTGATCTAGGAAGATGAACACCATGCCCACCGCTACCATTAGCCCGGGAATCCGCTTGCCAAATATTCCTGCCTGCGCGGAGCGCCATGCGGCGCATGGGGTGGGCGCCGTTTTGCGCGGCGGGTTCGGCGCGCCTTTGCGCCGGCCGGCTGCCGCGCCGGCCTCGCTGGGCCTTGCCCCTGCTCGCAGCGCTGCCCCTTTGCAGGACGTTCTTGCCTCGTATCACCAGGGTCATCCCGGCCGATTGCTGCGCGACCTGGCGCAGAGGCCGGCGCTGGGGGCGTATCTGCAGAAACACGGCGGTGGCTTGGCGTTCAAGGCGGAGAGCCTGACGCCGCTACAGTTCAAGACGCTGCTGGCGGAGCTGAAAAAGGCCGGCCATGGCCTGGGCAGCCGCCTGCCCGGACAGTTGCGTCAGGCTTGGCAGTCGGCCGCGCCCCTGATTCTGGAGGAACCGGCCGGCTCCGCAGCGCAGGCGTCTGATACGCAGCCTGCGGCTCAGGATGGAAACCCATTTGGCATTCAGGATGCCGCGCCGGTGAGCGCATCGCATCTCCACCGCGGTGATGATATCGCCCAAAACGCAATGCCAGCCTATCCTGAATGGCTTAATCCCTTTGCTATCGAGGTAGGAAAAGTCTCCGCTGCGTCCTGTTTCGCGGAGGCAGCGGAGACGGGCCTGTCCGCCGTGCTGCTGCAACTGCTCAACCGCTATTTGTATACTCGAGATGGCTATTCCTTCGGAAAGGCCAATGGCCGACATGTCGATAAGTTGCGTCAAGACATCGAGTCCAGCCCCGCGATTGCTCGCCACCTTGTATTAAGCGGCGATAAGGGGCAAGAGGCAGTGACGTGGCGGACTGAGCCAAGCACACGCGACGAGTTGCAGCAATTGCTGCAGGCCTTGCAGGCCCGTCACGCCGCTGGCGGCAGCCTGTCGCGTTTGCTCGCCCAGGGGGTCTTCGTGGATGCAGGTTACCGCCTGTTAGATGATGCCAAGCATGACGCTATCGTCCACCATGCGGCCCGCCCGGCTGCGCACAGGCCAGGCAAGGCGGAGGTGGTGGAGATGAAGCGCCAGGTCATGCAGGATGTGCTGCAACACTTCAGCGACCCGCGGCGTCATGCTCTGCCGCTGCCCGGCGCGGAACTGGCGCCGCTGATTGCCCACTACGGCCGGGTGGAGCAGGACCAGGCTCGGGCGCTGCAGGTAGTACGGCAGTTGGAGAACAAGCATGCGCCCAGTCTGGACGACCATGGGCTGTTCGACGCGCTGCAGCGATTCTTCCACCGAATCAAGACAGAGGAACGCGTGGAGCGGTTTGAAGACAGCGTGGGTATGGCTGCCGGCAATTTCCACAAGAAAATGGTTGAAGAACTGGCTCGGGTGCGGGAGCGCCACGCGCCGGAGCAGGTGGCAGAGCGGGCCAAGATTGCGCTGGATCAGCATCTGGAAGCGGCGCATGCAAGATACGCCGGCCACGCGGCAGGCAAGAATATCTACCCGCAGCGGTTGGACCGGACGTCGCCGGTAGCGGGGCAGATCGATGCGGAGGCCCATCGCAACTACCGGCAGGTGACTCAGGGCATCGTGAGCCAATATGAAAATGGGTTCATGCGTATCCTGCATCGCGCTGTTGCTTCATTCTCTGCCGCAGAATTTTTGAAGGGAAAGAGCAGGGAGCGGGTGGTGCGCAATGCGATCAAGCTCAACGATGGCCTGTGCGAACTATATCTGGTGGCGGAACGACAGCATCTTGCCAATCGGAAAGTGTTGCAGGAACTTTCGCTTGGATACATGGAGAGTGGGGAGTTGGATGCGGTGTTTCAAGAACAGCTCAAGCAACTGGTTACCGTCCTGCGAAGCAAGTTTCTCTTGAACTATCAGGATGCATTGCACCGTTACGTCGCAGATATCGACAAGATCAAACCAGCCCGTCCCGGCAAATTCAGCGCTGAATTTAAACTTGTCCGGGAACTAGCCAACATCTCCGGCGAGTTGACCGCTGATGTGGATCGAATCCGTAGCGAGCGTCTTCCCAAGTGGCTGTCGCTGGATGGCGACGCTTTGCCGCAGGAGGTCAAGAAGGCGACGGCACCGATATTGGCAGCGCTGCGCGAGCGTCTGCCTAAAGCGAAGACTGTGGGCCAGACTCTGAGATCGGCATTCGCTCGAGCATTTAAGCCGACGCCGGCGCGCATTTTGGGCGGCCTACCCTTGATCGGAGGCTTGGCGTTTTCCCTTGCCGCCTTGCCGACCGCTGTGGCGGTCCCTCTGGGCATTGCTGCAGCCGTCACTCTGCCAGTCGCCTTGCTGGGTTGGGTGGGGTGGAATATTTACAAGCGCTTCGATGAGCGCAGCGAGCTGAACCAATTGCGGAAGCAAATGGAGCAGCAATGGAAGAGGATCGAGTCACCCGCGCTGTAGGTTTGTTGACCATCAAAAGCAGGAATATCAAAGCTATACCGGCCATTTTTCATCATTGTGTTAGTGAATTGCTGTGTTATATCAGCTTTGAGCCTTCGGCACTGGTTGCCGATCAGGACGTTGTCACCTCTCTAAGTGGAGCAGCGTATGCCATGCATCTTGGCTGTATCGACCGGAATAGCTGGTTTATGTAGCTTGATCCGGCATCACGCTTGATGTAGAGGTGCAGGCGCGTTTGCTGCCGCATGACCAACTGACCGCCCAACCGTGGCCGCCAATGGGCAGACTGGATTCAAACGGTCGGCCGTGCTGCTGGTTTGAGTTTGCCTTGTTACGGTTGTGACCAGCTGACGCTGGTCGGCAGGTTTTACTTAACTCCCCTTATATAGGCTATCTTAAAATATTTTATATGACTAGTTCTGTATTGGGGTTTATCTCGTTGCATTTGGTGTAAAAATTAACACCTATATTATTTTTGATGTGCTTTTTCATTAATTTCTTGATGCATGGAAAATGCTTCTGGTATTTCAATGTGAGGATGATTATAAATTCAGATGGAGATTTTAATGGTAGGTCAAGAAACCGTAGCGATATGTGCTGTTTATATTCAGGAAGGCTTGATGACCAACCCTGAGGTTGATTATATGCTTCTCCTTGAGTATTTTGAATTTGAGAATAGACATATTGCAAAAGAGGTAAGTTGTTATGCCTGTCTCTTATACACATCTCCGAGCCCACGAGACTCAAAAAGGGGGGGGGGGGGGGGGGGGGGGGGGGGGGGGGGGGGGGGGGGGGGGGGGGG
>NZ_JAELTR010000289.1:0-253 GCF_016428945.1 Chromobacterium sp. ASV23 | reverse complement strand
CCCCCCCCCCCCCCCCCCCCCCCCCCCCCCCCCCCCCCCCCCCCCCCCCCCCCCTTTTCAAGCAGAAGACGGCATACGCGATAATTGGCGGAGTCTCGTGGGCTCGGAGATGTGTATAAGAGACAGGATCGGCACCAACAACATCGACTGCTGCGCCCGCGTCTGCCACGGGCCATCGGTGGCCGGCCTGATGGCCACGCTGGGCAACGGCGCGATGAGCAACTCGATCTGCGAGATCGAGGACACGGATTGC
>NZ_JAELTR010000288.1:0-253 GCF_016428945.1 Chromobacterium sp. ASV23 | reverse complement strand
CCCCCCCCCCCCCCCCCCCCCCCCCCCCCCCCCCCCCCCCCCCCCCCCCCCCCCCCCCCCCCCCCCCCCCCCCCCCCCCCCCCCCCCCCCCCCCCCCCCCCCCCCCCCCCCCCCCCCCCCCCCCCGCCCCCCCCCCCCCCCCCCCCCCCCCCCCCCCCCCCCCCCCCCCCCCCCCCCCCCCCCCCCCCCCCCCCCCCCCCCCCCCCCCCCCCCCCCCCCCCCCCCCCCCCCCCCCCCCCCCCCCCCCCCCCCC
>NZ_JAELTR010000035.1:0-44930 GCF_016428945.1 Chromobacterium sp. ASV23 | reverse complement strand
CCCCCCCCCCCCCCCCCCCCCCCCCCCCCCCCCCCCCCCCCCCCCCCCCCCCCCTTTTCAAGCAGAAGACGGCATACGCGATAATTGGCGGAGTCTCGTGGGCTCGGAGATGTGTATAAGAGACAGTCAACTAGCTGTACATTTTCAGCTCTGACTGTTATTAATGATTTAAAAGGCGGAGTATTAATGGGGATGTACTTTTCACCCACTTGTATTTTATTGTCAAAGCCATCATTAACGCTTGGTGACAAAGAGTGCATTAGTATGCCATCGAACGCGTCTCTTTCTAATGGGCCCTGATGTATCAGTGGTTGGTTGTATGTGTGATCTTCAATGTGCGGTATTGTTGAATTTGCGGTGGGCACCATCTGATTGCTTGATAGAATATCACCCACCCGAATGTTTTCGTCAATAATGCGAGAGGTTGGAATGTAGTTTGGCAGCACGGGTCTTACGCATCGCCTCGTCTCCAAATCGATACCTGCAGTACATACAATAGTACCATTGCTAAATCTCGTTATGTCTGTAATTGCTATTTGCATGAATATACCTGTTTGGCATTTTGATGGTGAAAAAATAAGGCCGATTGGCCTTATTTAACGAAGTTAGAAAATCAATCCCAGCTCAACGCCCCGCCAGTCTGATACT
Organism: Chromobacterium sp. ASV23; assembly: GCF_016428945.1. Lineage (NCBI taxonomy): Bacteria > Pseudomonadati > Pseudomonadota > Betaproteobacteria > Neisseriales > Chromobacteriaceae > Chromobacterium > Chromobacterium sp. ASV23. The sequence goes on along the minus strand of NZ_JAELTR010000035.1, from coordinate 44,282 downwards.
CGGTGACGCGAGTCTCAAAGAAGTTCTTCTCCTTCTTCAAGTCGATCATCTCGCTCATCCACGGGAAGGGGTTGTTCACCCCCGGGAACAGCTGATCCAGGCCAATCTGCTGCATGCGGCGGTTGGCGATGAAGCGCAGGTATTCCTTGAACATGCTGGCGTTCAGGCCCAGCACGCCGCGCGGCATGGTGTCTTCGGCGTAGGCGTATTCCAGCTCCACGGCTTGCTTGAACAGTTCAACGATCTCGGCCTTGAAGCTGTCGGTCCACAGCAGCGGGTTTTCCAGCTTGATGGTGTTGATCAGGTCGATGCCGAAGTTGCAGTGCATGGACTCGTCGCGCAGGATGTACTGGTACTGCTCGGCGGCGCCGGTCATCTTGTTCTGGCGGCCCAGGGCCAGGATCTGCACGAAGCCGACGTAGAAGAACAGGCCTTCCATGATGCAGGCGAACACGATCAGGGATTTGAGCAGCTTCTGGTCGTTTTCGACAGTGCCGGTCTTGAATTCCGGGTTGCACAGCACGTCGATGAACGGGATCAGGAATTCGTCCTTGTCGCGGATGGATTTGATCTCGTGGTAGGCGTTGAACACTTCGCCTTCGTCCAGGCCCAGGCTTTCCACGATGTATTGGTAGGCGTGGGTGTGGATGGCTTCGTCAAAGGCCTGGCGCAGCAGGAACTGGCGGCATTCCGGGCTGGTGATCTGGCGGTAGGTGCCCAGCACGATGTTGTTGGCGGCCAGGGAGTCGGCGGTGACGAAGAAGCCCAGGTTGCGCTTGACGATGCGCATTTCGTCTTCGGTCAGCTGGCCGGTTTTCCACTGTTCGATGTCGCGCTGCATGTTCACTTCCTGCGGCATCCAGTGGTTGGCGCACTGCGCCAGGTACTTTTCCCAAGCCCACTTGTGCTTGAACGGTACCAGCTGGTTGACGTCGGTCGTGCCGTTGATCACCTTCTTGTCCACCACGTTGACGCGGCCGGTGCCATGGGCGTCCATGGAGGAGGGGGCGGCGGCCGGGGTGGGGAGGGTGTCTTCGAAATTCAACATGGGTGCTCCTGATTTCTGGTTTCTTGCCGCGCGGGGCGCGGCGCTTGGTTTTATGCGGTTTTCACTGCGTATTGGGGGCGTTGCGGGGCAGCCTGCGGCTGGCGCAGCTGGCTGACGGCGACGACGCTGGCTTGGCCCGGCTGCAGCGGGGTGTCCGGCGCGGGCTGGGCCTGGACGAAACAGGCGGCGGAGCCGACGTCTTGGACGGCGATGCGGCGGCCGCCGGCGCTTTGGCGCAGCAGGCAGTAGGCAGTGGCGCTCATGGGGTCTCCCGGTTTAGAAGCGCAGTTGTTCCGCCAGCTGGCGGATGATGCGGCGGTCGCTGGCTTCTTCCTGTTCCATCTGTTCCTGCTGCCGGCGCAGGTCGCGCAGCTGCTGCAGCTGGCGGTATTGCCGGTTGGCGAAGGCGATGTCTTCCTTCAGCGTTTCGATTTCCTGCTGCAATTCCTCCGGCTGGCAGTACACCACCAGGCAATCGCCTTCCACCCATACCTTGCGCCAGACGGTGGCGCGCGGCAGGCGGCGGGATTCGGCGAAGTAGTCTTTCCATTCGTGCGGCGGCGTGTGGCTCAGCTGCAGGTACATGTTGAACAACAGGAACTGCTTGTCCGGGTTGTGCGATTTGTCTTCGCAAAGTCCGGTAATGCCGATGTTTTCAAATGTCTGCATCTGTCTCTCCTCAGGCGCTGCCTGTTGCTGTGCCGCTGCCACGGCTTGTGACTGCCAGCGCTATCCGGCGCTGTGCGCGGGCGACGGTGCCTTCGTCGCTAAGGTTTGCTGCTCCGGCTCGGTGTCGTACTGCACCAGGCCGTATATCTTCCAGACGCCGTTCACCTGCTTCAGGTGGTAGCCGGTGTGGTAGCGCCAGGGCGGGCGGCCCTGCGTGCGCTGCACGGTCCAGGCCACCAGCGCGGTGGCCACGCCGGGGCCCATGGCCATCACATTGACCAGCCGATGGCTGGCGCTTTCAAACCCTTGGCTGCGATACCACTCCAGCAGGGCGGCGGTGGTGTCGACCAAGGACGGCATGTCCTGCCAGCCGGTCAGCTCGCCCTGGTGGATGGCGGTGAACGGCACCGTGAAGTGGCTGGCGATGCCGGCCGCGTCCAGGCGGGAATAGCTGTTGCGGTAGTGCTTGAAAAAGGCTTCCAGGCTCATAGGCGTTCTCGTCGCGTGTATGGGTCTGCTGCTTTTGCTGCGGGTTACCGTCTTGCTTCCACATCCAGAAACCGCCTGCTGGCAAGCGGCTTGAAGATGGGTCCGCCAGTTGGCGGAACGCCTCTTTTGGAGGCTTCCGCCTGATGCTCTGACTAGGCGGAACGCCCCCAAGGGGGCTTCCGCCCTACGAAATCTGCCTTATTGGCAGGATTCGCAATCAGGGTTGTCGATGCTGCAGAACTTGGCGTCGGTGGCCGGGGTGGTGTCCACCGCGGCGGCCGGCGCGGCCTGCATCTGGCTGGATACGGCGTTCAGCTCGCCGCCGCGGCCGGTGGATTTCTCGGCGCTGGTGGCGGCCAGGGTACGCAGGTAGTAGGTGGTCTTCAGGCCACGCAACCAGGCGTGCTTGTACAGCTCGTCCAGTTTCTTGCCGGAAGCACCGGCCAGGTACAGGTTCAGCGACTGGGCCTGGTCGATCCACTTCTGGCGGCGGGAGGCCGCTTCCACCAGCCAGCGCGGGTCCAGCTCAAAGGCGGTGGCGTAGATGGCTTTCAGCTCGGCCGGCACGCGGTCGATCTGGCCCAGGCTGCCGTCGAAGTACTTCAGGTCGGCCACCATCACTTCGTCCCACAGGCCGGCGGCTTTCAGGTCGCGCACCAGGTATTCGTTGGTGACGGTGAATTCGCCGGACAGGTTGGACTTGACGAACAGGTTCTGGTACGTCGGCTCGATGGAGGCAGACACGCCGATGATGTTGGCGATGGTCGCGGTCGGGGCGATGGCCAGGCAGTTGCTGTTGCGCATGCCAAACTGCTTGATGCGCTCGCGCAGCTTGTTCCAGTCCATGCGCTCGGTGCGGTCCACTTCCAGGTAGCCGCCGCGCTCCGCCGCCAGCAGGTTGATGCTGTCGTGCGGCAGCACGCCGCGGTCCCACAGGCTGCCGCTGTACGACGGGTAGCGGCCGCGTTCTTCCGCCAGCTCGGTGGAGGCCAGGTAAGCGTAGTAGGCCACCATTTCCATGGATTCGTCGGCAAATTCCACCGCGGCGTTGGAGGCGTACGGAACGCGCTTGATGTGCAGGCAGTCCTGGAAGCCCATCACGCCCATGCCTACCGGGCGGTGCTTCAGGTTGGAGTTGCGCGCCTTCTTCACCGGGTAGAAGTTGATGTCGATCACGTTGTCCAGCATGCGCAGGGCGATGCGGATGGTGCGCTGCAGCTTTTCGCTGTCCAGGCTGCCATCGGCTTGCAGGTGCGCGGCCAGGTTGACCGAACCCAGGTTGCAGACGGCGATTTCGTCGTCGTTGGTGTTCAGCGTGATCTCAGTGCACAGGTTGGAGCTGTGCACCACGCCCAGGTGCTGCTGCGGGCTGCGGATGTTGCACGGGTCTTTGAAGGTGATCCACGGGTGGCCGGTTTCAAACAGCATGGTCAGCATCTTGCGCCACAGGCTCAGGGCCGGGATGCGCTTGTAGACCTTGAGTTCGCCGCGCTCGCCCTTGGCTTCGTAAGCGGTGTAGGCCTTTTCAAAGGCTTGGCCGTACAGGTCGTGCAGGTCCGGGGTTTCCGACGGGGAGAACAGGCTCCACTCGCCGCCTTCCATCACGCGCTTCATGAACAGGTCCGGAATCCAGTTGGCGGTGTTCATGTCGTGGGTGCGGCGGCGGTCGTCGCCGGTGTTCTTGCGCAGCTCGAGGAATTCTTCGATGTCGGCGTGCCAGGTTTCCAGGTAGGCGCAGACGGCGCCCTTGCGCTTGCCGCCCTGGTTCACCGCCACGGCGGTGTCGTTGACCACTTTCAGGAACGGCACCACGCCTTGCGATTTGCCGTTGGTACCCTTGATGTGGCTGCCCATGGCGCGCACCGGGGTCCAGTCGTTGCCCAGGCCGCCGGCGAACTTGGACAGCAGCGCGTTTTCCTTGATGCCTTCGTAGATGCCGTCCAGGTCATCGGCGATGGTGGTCAGGTAGCAGCTGGACAGCTGGCTGCGGCGGGTGCCGGAGTTGAACAGCGTGGGCGTGGACGACATGAAGTCGAAGCTGGACAGCACGTTGTAGAACTCGATGGCGCGGTCTTCGCGGTGCACTTCGTTCAGCGCCAGGCCCATGGCCACGCGCATGTAGAAGGCCTGCGGCATTTCGATGCGGGTGCCGTCCACGTGCAGGAAGTAGCGGTCGTACAGGGTTTGCAGGCCCAGGTAGCCGAATTGCAGGTCGCGCTCGGCGTCCAGCGCGGCGCCCAGCTTTTTCAGGTCGAACTCGGCCAGCTTTTCGTCGAGCAGTTCGGCGGCGATGCCCTTCTTGATGAAGTCGGCGAAGTAGGCCGGGTATTGCGCGCCCATTTCGTCCTGGCTGACGGCTTCGCCCAAGATTTCCAGGCGGATGTTGCCCATCAGCAGGCGGGCGGTGACGTAGTCGTAGGCTGGGTCTTGCTCGATCATGGAGCGGGCGGCCAGGATGGCGGACTTGCCCACTTCTTCTTCCGGCACGCCGTCGTAAATGTTCTTCAGGGTTTCGGCCAGGATGGCGTCCACGTCGATGCCGACCAGGTTCTTGCTGGCGGCTTCGATATTGGCGCGCAGGCGGGCCACATCCAGCGGCAGCTTGCGGCCGTCCTTGCGCAGCACGTTGATCTGCACGCTGGTCAGCGCCTCGCCGCGGGCGGCGCGCTCTTGCGTGCGCTGTTCGCGGTACAGCACGTAGGCGCGGGCCACGTCGTGCTCGCCAAACCGCATCAGGGAGAGTTCAACCTGGTCCTGGATGTCTTCGATATGGATGGCGCCGCCTTCCGGCTTGCGGCGCATCAGGGCGTTGACCACCTGTTCCGTCAATTGCGCCACTTTGTCGCGGATGCTGGCCGACGTGGCGCCCTGCTGGCCCATGACGGCCAGGAAGGCCTTGGTCATGGCGATGGAGATTTTGACGGGTTCGAACGGCACCACCGCGCCATTGCGACGGATGGTCTTGTACAGGCTGAAATCGGCTTGCGGCGCGGCGGCGCGGCCGAGTTCTGCGGCGGTTTGCCCTTCAAAGGTGGTCAGTTGCATGTATCCCTCGATAAAGAGAAGTTTAAGTCCGGCCGCGCTGCTTCTTGGCGGGCAGGTCGGCTTGTGGACAAATCTGTTGAAAAGCTGTGTGCGAGCTGTGGGTAAACACAATATATACCGTCAGCAGCGCTAGGACTGCCCAAATTCTAGTGGTGGGACTGACGTAGTTCAAGTCTTGACTTTGTGCCGAAAGACGGAAAACCGCGCCGTTATTGGCTTTGCGGGCCATCGAAATTTTTCTGCAAAAATTCGGCGTCTGATGAGGGTGTCAGGAAATTGCAGAAAGATGGCGGTTGGCTAGCTGAGGGTGCTACAGATTCGGGCGGCACAAGATGTTGTGTACATGCACTGTTGCATGGCCGCTACGACTTTGGCGTAAAAATTGCGCCCATTCCCCGGATGGCGGCTTGCCGGCCGCGGCGTGCTTCGTCGGGCCCCGGCGCAAAGCAGCCCCGGCAAGCCGGGGCTGCTGCATTGCAGACTATTGTGCCTTAACGGCAAAGCCGTTTTGCTGGATGAAGCTGTACAGATTGCCCACGTTCAGACTGCCCCAGCCGGTGGCATAGTCCCAGCCGGGGCCGGCGCTGTAGCCGCCGTTACTGCTGCCGTCATTGATGTCGTTGTACAGCGAGGGGTTGGCTGAGAGGTATTGGTAGATCGGCTGCGCCGGGAAGGGCAGCTGATTGCCGCTGGCCGACTGGATGCGCGCCCAGAAGCCGGTGAACAGCGGTGCCGCCAGGCTGGTGCCGCCTACCGGCTGGACGCTGCCGTTAACCAGCACATTGGCGCCGGTGTTCGGGTCAGCGTCAAACGACACGTCAGGCACGCCGCGCTGGCTGGGGTTGACAGTCAGTACGCCTGCGCTGGTTTGCCATGTCGGCGCGCTTTCCGTCGTGCTGGGGCCGCCGCCGCCGCCGTTCCAGGTGCTTTCGGACTGATAGCTGGTTTGTCCGCTGGTGCTCAGCGTGGTGCCGCCCACGGCGATCACATATGGGGAAACGGCTGGGTAGCTCTGGCCGACGGCGTTATCGCCGCATTCGGCGGAGCCGGAGTCGCCGGTGGACACCGAAAAGACCTGTCCTTGAGTCGCGGCGGCCTGGAAAATCTGGTCGTCAGCGGCGGTGGAGCCATCGCTTTGCGAATCGTTTTCACATTCGCCCAGCGATACATTCACCACTTTGGCGCTGCCGTCGCTGACCGCTGCGTTCAGCGCAGCCGTGATGTCGGCGTTGGTCATCGAGGACGCCACGTAGAAGTTCAGCTGTTGCACCGCGCCGCCGGCGGCGGCCACGATGTCCTGGCTATCCAGGTTCCATTCCACGGTGCCGTCGGTATCGGTCGACGGGGTGGCGGCGTTGATCACCTTAGTGTTGACGTCGCCGAAGCCGGCGCCTTTGGTGAAGGCTAGCAGGTCGATCAGCGTTTGCGTCAGATCGCCTTCGGCGATGATGCCGACCGTGGTGTGGCCGGCGGGTGGCAGGCCATCGGCGTTGTAGATGGTGGAGAAGTCGGTTGGGTTGTGCGCGACCTGATCCATGCGGTGGAAGCCCTTGCCGGCCGCGCGGCGTGCCAGCGTAGTATGGAACAGGTGCAGGTTTTGCAGGCCTTCCACGGCCAGCACGGTGTCGCCCAGCTGGCTTGGCACCATGGCGGCGGTGGCGTTGGCATACAGCTGGCGGCCTTTGACGTTGTAGCCGTGCAGGGTGGTGTTGAAGGCGGTTTTTACGGTGGCGGCGCTGCCATCGGCGGTAACCAGCAGATGATTGGACGCAACCTTGATGTTGCGGAAGCCGCTGGCTTGCAGGTGCTTGACCACGGCCTCAACCTGGGCCTGGGTGGGTGCGTACTGGCTCATGAACTCAGTTTTGCTCAGGCGGCGCTTGCTGGCGCCGCGCAGAATCGACTGGGTCAGGACGTCCAGTTGAGCCTTGTTGCGCAGCTTCAGACTGACGGCGACGTGGACGGTCTGGCCTGCCGCCAATTCGCCCGCATCGCGGGCTTTGGCGGCAAGGATGCGGGCTTGCTGCTGGCCCTGGGTCTTGGTGGCAACCCAGTTGGTGCCGGCTTGGGCGGTAGTGGCGCCGAGGAAGAGGGCAGCTACTGCCAGTGCTACAGAGCGTGGCTTGGCAAACATTCCATTTCTCCTTGAAATAAATCACGGTGAGCCATGCGGGGTGGCAGGCTCTGGAACGAAGGCTTGTTTGCGTGCTGATGCGCTGCCTCTGGTTCCGCTGGTTCAGCCCCGGTGCAAGGGCGGCCTCCTGATGGGAGGCAATTTCTGGATAGGCCAATGTCATTTAAAAGCGCAAGGCGATTTGAAATTGGCTCGATATCAAACCAGGAGTTATACGCAAAGAAATGTTTGTGTAACGAGAATGCGATCTTGAAATATGCAAGGATGATTCTTGCAAGTTTTATCCGGAACGTGAAATCTAAAACGGTAATTCTCGCGAGTAAATTCTTTCAAATTGCCAAAATCTGTACCGAAATATTGGCGATATCTGTTTCAACATGAGAGGAATGCCGAATGCGCGCTTTTCTCATGCCTGTACTTAATGACATCGGGATTCCAATTGGGTCGAGAGATGTGCTCAGCCGTAAGCAAAGAATTGCAAGCGCCGCTTGCCCGCCTGCGCAAACGCCGTCTTTATGGTATTCTTGCGCGCCTTGCTCAGCCGTGACCCGTCACCCATCAATGAAAGACCCTTGCGATCATTACACTTTCGACCTGATTGGCGGCGTCCAGAAGAAGCCTGGCCGCAAGCCTCTGGGCGAGCGCGCGATGACGGTTGCGGAACGCAAGCGGCGCAGCCGGGAGCTTAGGCGCAACCGGCTGCAGGAGCTGTCGGTGACGGTGGAGCTGAGCCGTGAGGCCCAGAAATCCTTGGACAAGATGATAGAGTGGTGGGGCGTCAGCAAGAAGGAAGCGATCAACCGCGCGCTGCTGATCGCCTGCCAGTCGCAGATGGGCCGCACCGCCAGCCTGTTTGGCTTTGAGCTGCCGCCGGAAGGCAAGGCGGCCGCCCGCAAGAATAAAGACATCTGAGAACGTGTTCACGATCTTTGGGGCTTTGCATCCGCTTCGCGGATAACCGTTTTCCTTGCCGGGTCTGCCCGGCGCGCAGGGAAGGGATATTTGCTTGGCCAAATATCCCTTCCACCCCTAAAGGCCACCCTGCAAGCCTGGCCTGCGGCTTCCCGCCGGGTCTCGCCAGGCCCGAGGCGCGGCTGAACTCGCGATTTGCTAACGTCAAATCGCTCAAACATGCAGCCGCTTAAAACCACGGGCCTGTCACCCGACGGCAGGCTTGAAGGGACGGGGCGCATTGAAAACGTGTTCTCCACAAGCTAGGCCCCAAAAACAAAGATCGTGAACAGGCGCTAAGGCGAAAACCACTTCACTACCGAGCCTGCTTGGAGCCTGGCCAGAGAAAATTGACGCATCAATCGAATAAAAAAACGCCCTGACGGCATGAGCCGGCAGGGCGTTTCTGTTTGGCGGCGGACCGGCCTAGCGGACGCGTTGCTGAGCGGCTTCCAGCTCTTCCCAGCGTGCCAGCTTTTCCAGCAGCAGTTCGTCGATTTCCTCGATACGTTGCTGCCAGGCCACGGCTTCCTTCGGCGTATCGCGGTAGCAGCTGGGGTCCAGCAGCCGCTGGTTCAGATCGGCCTGTTCCGCCTCCAGCGCGCTGATCTGGTCCGGCAGGGCTGCCAGCTCGCGGGTTTCGTTGTAGGACAGCTTGCTGCGCGCGGCTTTGGGCTTGTCCTGGCGCGCTGTCGCCGCGGCCGGGGGGGGCTCCTTGGCTTTTTCGGTCGGCGCCAGTTCCGCCATGCGCCGCCTGGCGTCCAGCCAGTCCTGATAGCCGCCCGGATATTCTTCCAGCCGGCCGTCTCCTTCGAAAGCGATGACCTGGGTCACCACATTGTCGAGGAAGGCCCGGTCGTGGCTGACCAGGAACACAGTGCCGGAATACTGGGCGATCACATCCTCCAGCAACTCCAGCGTGTCGATGTCCAGATCGTTGGTCGGCTCGTCCAGCACCAGCACATTGGCCGGGCGGGTGAACAGCCGGGCCAGCAGCAAGCGGTTGCGTTCGCCGCCGGACAAGGACTTCACCGGGCTGCGCGCGCGCTGCGGCGAGAACAGGAAGTCTTCCAGATAGCTCATCACGTGCTTCTTCACGCCGCCGATTTCGACGAAGTCGTTGCCCTGGCTGATGATGTCGGCCACGCTGGTTTCCTCGTCCAGCTGCTCGCGGAACTGGTCGAAGTAGGCGATTTCCAGCTTGGTGCCTTGCTTCACCGTGCCGGCGTCCGGCTGCAGCTCGCCCAGGATCAGCTTCAGCAGGGTGGTTTTGCCGGCGCCGTTCGGCCCGATCAGGCCGATCTTGTCGCCGCGCAGGATGCGGGTGGTGAAGTCGCGGATCAGCGTGCGGCCTTCAAAGCCCTTGCTGACGTGCTCCAGTTCCGCCACCAGCTTGCCGGAGCGCTCGCCGGCGTCCAGCTGGAAGTTCACCTGGCCGACGCGTTCGCGGCGCGAGTTGCGCTCGCGGCGAATGGCTTCCAGCCGGCGCACCCGGCCTTCGTTGCGGGTGCGGCGCGCCTCGATGCCTTTGCGTATCCACACTTCTTCCTGAGCGTGGAATTTGTCGAAAATGCGGTTTTGCTCTTCTTCTATGGCCAGCTCTTCCGCCTTGCGCGTCTGGTAGGCGGAGAAGCTGCCCGGATAGCTGCGCAGGATGCCGCGGTCCAGCTCCACGATGCGGCTGGCGACATTGTCCAGGAAGCGGCGGTCGTGGGTGATCAGCAGCACGCTGCCGGGGAAGTTCTTGATCAGGCCTTCCAGCCATTCGATGGCGGAGACGTCCAGGTGGTTGGTCGGCTCGTCCAGCAGCAGCACGTCGGGTTTGGAGGCCAGCGCGCGGGCCAGGGCCACGCGCTTTTTCCAGCCGCCGGACAGCTCGCCGATGCGGACGTCCGCGTTCAACCCCAGGTGGCTCAGCGTGGACGAGATCAGCGCGTCGAACTGCCAGCCGCCGCGCGCCTCCAGTTCGTGCTGGATGGTTTCCATCCGGGCCAGCGCTTCTTCGTGGCCGGCATTGGCTTGCGTCAGGTGCTGGGTGACCTGGTGGTATTCAGTCAGCAGCGCTTTCAGGTCGCCCAGGCCTTCGGCCACGGCCTCGAACACGCTGTGCTCGGGGTTGAATTCCGGTTCTTGCGGCACGTAGGCCACCTTGACGTCGCCCTTGATGTTGACGCGGCCATCGTCCAGCGCCACCGCGCCGGCGATGCCCTTGAGCAGGGAGGATTTGCCCGCGCCGTTGCGGCCGATCAGGCCGACCGCCTCGCCCGGCTCCAGAGCGAAGTCTACGTTGTCCAGCAGCGCGTGGTGTCCGAAAGCCAGACAGGCTTTCTCGACGGTAATCAGGGCCATATTCTGTGTGTCTTGCGGAATGAGGAAAATAACGGAGAGTTTACCACGTAGCCCCTATTGGCGGATGGGTCGCCTAGCCGCGGCCGGACTGATACAATGCGCGCCGAATCATCATTGCCAGAAAGGCCGCATCATGTATTTCGTCGACCGCGCCGTTGCCGTCATCAAACCGAAGCAACCGTTTCTGGATTGGCTGAACCAGCTGCCGGATACCGATATGGTGGATCTGTCGCTGGACAGCCTGCGCAGCGACTGCACCGCCGTGCTGCTGCCGGAGTTCATCGAGCCGGAGGAAGGCGTCGCCCACATCGACGAGATCTGCGAGCAGCTGTTCAAGGTGGAGCTGGCGTCCTGGGACGAGGACGAAAGCCACTGGCCGCAGGATCTGTCGCTGAAGGCGTTTTGGGAATGGTTCGATGTCGAGATCCATTCCATGGTGCTGGACAGCGTCGACGCCGACATCACCAACAGCCCGGCCAGCGAGCTGTAATTTCGATGCGCCGGGACCGGCCGTTGTTGCAGCCATTCGCTGTGGCGCTGCGGCCGTCCCGGTTGTGGCTGAGCCTGGTGCTGGGCGCCTTGGCCGGCTACGTCTTGCTGCTGGCTTTGTATCTGCCGGCGCGTTATCTGTTCAGCGTGCCGCTCGCGGCCTGGCTGGCCTGGCGCGCGGCGCGCGCCAACGGCTGGTGGCGGGGCGACGCGCCGCAGCGGCTGGAAATCGACCCGCGCGGCCGGCTGTTTCTGTGCCAGCGCGGCTTGCGGCAAGAGGCGGAGGTGTTGGACGACTGCTTCGTCACGCCGGTCCTGACGGTATTGAACCTCAAGGTGGCCGGCAAGCGCCGCAGCGTGATGCTGTGGCCCGATGCGGCCGACGCCGAATCCCGCCGCCTGCTCAGAGTGTATTTGCTGTGGTTTGAGCCGCCGCAGCCTAGCGATCAAACGGAATCCACGCCATGACCACAAAAAAGACCCTGGACGACTGGCTGCGTTGGCAGGAAAGCCTGCACCTCAGCGCGATAGACATGGGCCTGGACCGCGTTTCGCGCGTCCGCGACGCGATGAACCTGAAGCCCGCCTGTCCGGTGATCATGGTGGCCGGCACCAATGGCAAAGGCTCCACCTGCGCCATGCTGTCCAGCATTTTCCATGCGGCGGGTTTCAAGGTGGGCGCCTATACCTCGCCGCATATCCTGCATTACAACGAGCGCATCGCCATCGACCTCAAGCCGGCCAGCGACGCGCGCATCATCGCCAGCTTCGAGGCGATAGACGCCGCCCGCGGCGACACCACGCTGACGTATTTCGAATTCGGCACCCTGGCCGCGGTGCATAGCTTCGTCGCGGAAAAAGTCGATGTGATCATCCTGGAAGTGGGCCTGGGGGGGCGACTGGACGCGGTCAATATCTTCGAGCCCGACGTGTCCATCGTGGTCAGCGTCGATCTGGACCACCAGGCCATCCTCGGCGACAACCGCGAGGACATCGGCTTCGAGAAGGCGGGCATCTACCGCGCCGGCAAACCGGCCATCTGCGTCGACCCCGAGCCGCCGCGGCGCTTGCTCGACCACGCCGCCGCCATCGGCGCGGACTTGCGCTTGTATGGCCGGGATTTCGGCTTTACCCGCATGGACAACCAATGGTCGTTCCGCCACGGCGAGCACGCCCGCCACGCGCTGCCGATTCCGGCGCTGCGCGGCGGCTATCAGATGGTCAACGCCTGCGGCGCGCTGGCCGTGCTGGAGGCGATCAAGGACAAGCTGCCGGTAGGCATAGGCGCGGTCAAACAGGGGCTGGTCGAAGTGGAGTGGCCGGGGCGCTTCCAAGTGCTGCCGGGCCGTCCGGTCGTGGTGCTGGACGTGGGCCACAATCCGCACGCGGTCAAGGCCATGGCGGCGGCGCTGAAGCAGCTGCCGTATGCCGAGAATCGCTACGCCGTGTTCTCCATGCTGGCCGATAAAGACATGGCCGCCGTGATCGAGCTGGCGCGCGGCGAATTCGACCACTGGCTGGTGGCCGGGCTGGACATGCCGCGCGGCCAGAGCGGCGCAGCCATCGCCGCCGCGCTGGCGCAAGCCGGCATTGCCGACGTCAAAGCCTACGACACCGTGGCGGACGCATGGAAGGCCGCCTTATCGCAAGCCGGCGACAATGATAGAATCGTCGTTTTCGGGTCTTTCCACACCGTAGCGGAAGTGGAAGCGGCCCGGCGTCACCGGGTTTGAGGAATGCATGGCACTGTCCAGCCAAGATGAACTGATTTTGTTGAGAAAGCGCGCCCGCCGGCGTCTGGTGGGCGCGGTTGTATTGGTTTCCATCGCCACCGCGGTACTGTGGAAGGTAGTGGGCCATCTGCCGGAACAGCAGATGAAGCCCGAATCGATCGAAATCATGGGCGCCGCCTCCGAACCCGCCGCGTCCGCGCCGGCCGCAGCGGTTAAGCACGCCGCCTCGCAAGCGGTGGCGGAGGTCGCGCCTGCCGCTGCGTCCACCACCGAACTGCCGGCCAATCTGTCCACCATTACCGCGCCGACACCGCCGGCTGAGAAGTCCGCGCCAGCTGCCGTGGCGCCCGCGCCCAAAGCCGAACCCAAGCCGCAGCCGGCCAAGCCGGAAGCCAAGCCCGAGCGCAAGCCGGAAGCGCCCAAAACGGAAAGCAAGCCGCGCCAGGCGGACCCGGCGGCGATTCTGGAGGGCCGTTTCGATCCCGACGCCCACGCCGCCAAGAGCGAGCCGGCGCACGGCAAATCCGTGATCCAGCTGGCGGCCTTGTCCGATCAGGCCAAAGTCGACGCCTTGCGCGGCAAGTTGTCGGCCATCGGCGTGACCGCCCACTTTTCCAAGGTGCAGACCAGCAAGGGCGAAGTGACGCGGGTGCGCGTCGGCCCCTTCGCCAGCCAGGCCGAGGCGCAGCAGGCGCTGCAGAAGCTGGCGCACGCCGGCATCAACGGCATCATCATCAATAAGTAGCCGCCATGACCGCCTTCGACTATATCGCAATAGCCATCGTCGCCGGATCGGTGCTGATGGCCCTGATGCGCGGGCTGATCGCCGAAGTGCTGTCGCTGGGTTCCTGGCTGATCGCCTTCTGGTGCGCCAAGCAGTTCTCGCCGGTGGTGGAGGCGTTTCTGCCGGCCAGCCTGCCGGGCGAGGGCGTGCGCATGGTGGCTGGCTTTCTGCTGGTATTCTTCGTGGTATGGCTGGCCACGGCGCTGCTGCGCGTGACCCTGACCGGCCTGGTGGATAGCATCGGACTGGGCGCGATCAACCGGCTGCTGGGCGGCATGTTCGGCTTGGCGCGCGGGGTGGCGCTGGTGACGGCTATGGTGTTGCTGGGCGGGTTGAGCAGCCTGCCGCAGAAACCCATGTGGAGGAACGCCGTGCTCTCGGCACCATTCGAATCTTTGGCCTTGTCATTAAGGCCATGGTTGCCGCCAACAATGGCGAACAACCTGCACTACGACTCACCCGGCCAGGCGCCGGACAGTTAGGTGGAAAAGGCGGAATATCTTGATATCTTCACTTCAAGAATCCGCCTTTTTCTTTGTCTTGTCTTGATTTCAGGTAGTTGGATAGAGGGCATTAAAGATGTGTGGAATTCTAGGCGTGGTCGGTCAGTCTCCGGTCAATCAGCTGCTGTACGACGGTCTGCAAGTGCTGCAACACCGCGGACAGGACGCGGCCGGTATCGTTACCGCCAATGGCAAGACCTTTCACATGCACAAGGGCAGCGGCATGGTGCGCGATGTATTCCGCACCCGCAATATGCGCTCGCTGCTGGGCAATGCCGGCATCGCCCATGTGCGTTATCCAACCGCCGGCTCGGCCTCCTGCCTGGCCGAGGCGCAACCGTTCTACGTCAATTCGCCGTTTGGCCTGGTGCTGGCGCACAACGGCAACCTGACCAATACCGATGAGCTGAAAGCGGACATGTTCCGCCACGACCTGCGCCACATCAACACCAATTCGGACTCCGAGGTGCTGCTGAACGTGTTCGCGCATGAGTTGGCGCAGCGGGTCAAGGGGCCGGAGCTGACGGTGGATGCGGTGTTCGGCGCGGTGGGGGCGGTGCATCGTCGCGTGCGCGGCGCTTACGCCGTGGTGGCGATGATCGCCGGCTACGGCCTGGTGGCATTCCGCGACCCGAACGGCATCCGCCCGCTGGTGATGGGCAGCACCGAGGTGAGCGGTAGGACCGAGTACATGTTCGCCTCGGAATCGGTGGCCTTGGACTGTTCCGGCTTTACCCTGCTGCGCGATGTGCAGCCGGGCGAGTGCGTCTACGTCACCTTCGACGGCGACATGCACAGCCAAGTGTGCGCCGAGCATACCCGCCTGACGCCGTGCCTGTTCGAGTACGTGTACTTCGCCCGCCCGGATTCGGTGATCGACGGCGTATCGGTTTACCAGTCGCGTCTGAATATGGGCGAGATGCTGGCGGAGAAAATCCGCCGCGACCTGCCCGGCCTGGAAATCGACGTGGTGATTCCGATTCCGGATTCCAGCCGCCAGAGCGCGCTGCAGCTGGCCAATGCCATGGGCCTGCCGTACCGCGAGGGCTTCATCAAGAACCGCTACATCGGCCGCACCTTCATCATGCCGGGGCAGGCGGTGCGCAAGAAATCCGTGCGGCAGAAGCTGAACCCGGTGCCGCTGGAATTCACCGGCCGCAACGTGCTGCTGGTGGACGACTCCATCGTCCGCGGCACCACGTCCAAGGAAATCGTGCAGATGGCGCGCGATTCCGGCGCCAAGCGGGTGTACTTCGCCTCCGCCGCGCCGGCGGTGCGCTTCCCCAACGTCTACGGCATCGACATGCCGACGCGCGCCGAACTGCTGGCCACCGGCCGCGACGAGCAGGACATCGCGCGCGAGATCGGCGCCGACGCGGTGATCTATCAGGACCTGGAGGCGCTGAAAGACGCGGTGCGCAGCGTCAACCCCGAGCTGAGTCTGTTCGAAAGCTCCTGCTTCGACGGCCAATACATCACCGGCGACATCACCGAGGCCTATCTGGACGCCATCGAGTGCGCGCGCCTCGATCTGAAGCACAAGGACGGCAGCGAGCAGATGATAGACCTGAACCTGAATGTGGCTGAGCAGAACCTGATGTAGCAATGCCCGCGGCGCGGCGCGCTGGTCTATACCAGGGAATAGACGCCCGCGCGGCCTCGGACGACCGGGGCCCCTCCACATGGAGCGGGCTCCGGTTTTGCTTTGGCTGGGGGCCGTTGCGTGCTCAGAATTGCAATTACATTGCTGCTTCTTGCGGGGCTGCCGGCCTGGGCCGCCAGCCCTCTGGAGCTGGTCACGCTGCAATATCCGCCGTATCAATACCAGGACGGCGCGCAGGTCAGAGGATTCGTGGCCGATATCGTGCGCGAGGCGTTTCGACGGATCGGCGAGCCGGTCCATATTGTCATCTACCCTTGGGGCCGAGCGCTGGCCATGGCCGAGGATGGACGCGCCGACGCCATCTTTACGCTGTACCGTACGCCGGAGCGGGAGGCCCTGCTGGATTACAGCCGCCAGGTGCTGGCGCAGCAAACGGTTTCGCTGTTCGTCCGCAAGGGGCAGGCCATTCGTTTCGACGGCAAGCTGGACAGTCTGAGCGCCTACCGCTTCGGCGTGGTTCGCTCGGTCAATTACGGCTCGGCCTTCGAGCAAGCCTTGAAGCAGGGGCACATCCACGTTGCGGAAATCGCCGCCAGCGGCGAGCAGAATATGGACATGTTGCTGGCCAATCGCTTCGACATCCTCGTCAGCAACCGCCTGGGCGCCTGGGACATCCTCAAGCGCCGCCATGCCGAGCTGCAGGTCAGCGAATTGCGGCCAGCGGTGGAAGATATTCCCAGCTATATCGCCTTTTCCCGCAAACCATCGTTATCGGGCCTGAGAGACCGCTTCGACGCCGCGCTGGCGGAAATGCGCCAGGATGGCAGCTATGCCCGCATGATGAACGAGGCCGATCCCTGAAGTGCCGCAGCGGGCGCGCAAGGCGGATTTCTTCCGGTTCAACCTGCGGCAGCGCACTCAATTCCATCATACTGGAATTGATATTGTCTTTTTGCATAATGTTCTGATTTACTTTAATGAGGCCACCAAGCTGGATGTGCTTGCCCATCTGTGGTCCCGGATGAAGAATGGCGGCCGATTTGCTGATCGGCCATTCCGATTCCTTGCATAAGCTCGATGCGCTGGACGACATATCGGCATGCCGGCCGAGGCGATCGATCAGGGCGGGGCGGATGAAGCCATGCCGCTGGATAGCATTGCGCACACGCTGGCCGGACCAGGGGCTGAGTCATGGGATATCTCGATAAATGGCGGCAGCGTTCGGTGATGGTGGTGGACGATTCCGCCACGCATCGCCTGCTTGCCGCGGGCATTCTGCAGGACTTGGGTTTTTCCAAGGTATGGGAAGCGGAAAACGGTGTGGATGCGCTGAACAAGCTGCAGGGGCTGGACAATCTCGATCTGGTGATCACCGATCTGAACATGCCGTGCATGGACGGCGTGAAGCTGCTGGAGAACATCGCCGCCGCAATGAAGGGCAAGGTGCAGTTCGTCGCGGTGATGAGCAGTGTGCCGCGCGATGTGCTGGACGCGGTGCAAGGCGTGGTGGACGCTTCGGATCTGGATCTGCTGGAGGTCTTTCCCAAGCCCTTGCGCCGCGAGGAGGTGGAGCGGGTGCTGGATGCCTGCAACCCGGATTGGCATTTGCCCAGCCGGGTGGGGAACAAATTCGCCATCAGCCGCGAGGAAGTCGCCCAGGCCTTGCAGATGAAGCAGCTGGTGCCGTACTTCCAGCCCAAGATAACCTTGAAAGACAATGCCTTGTGCGGCATGGAGGCGCTAGTGCGCTGGGAGCATCCCAGCTACGGCGTGCTGTCGCCATCGCTGTTTGTCGAGTACCTGGAAGACGGCGAGCTGGCGATCCGCTTCTTTTATCACTTTCTGCGCGATGTCTGCAGCGCGTTGCTGCATTTCCAGGCCATGAGCCCGGAGCTGCACGCGTCGATCAACCTGCCGGTCCCGCTGCTGAGCGATCCCAACCTGGTGGACGAGATGACCACCATCGTGCAGCCCAAGGGGCTGCCCAGCCAAAGCATTGTGCTGGAGGTGACCGAAACGTCCCTTATGTCCAACCTGGCGCCGTCTTTGGGCACACTGGCCCGGCTCAGGCTGAACGGCTTTGGTCTGGCGATGGATGATTACGGCACGGGGTATTCGTCGATGAAGCAGCTGTCGCGCAGCCCGTTCACCGAGTTGAAAATCGACCGCGAGTTCGTTCACGACGCATCCAGCAGCCCGAAGAAGCTGGCCATCCTGACCGCGGCCATCGCCATGTGCCAGAAGCTGCAGTTATCGTCGGTGGCGGAAGGCGTGGAGACCGAGGCCGACCGGCAGCAGCTGGCCGCGTTGGGTTGCGACATGGCTCAGGGCTATTACTACAGCCGGCCCTTGCCAAAAGAGATGTTTCTGCTGTGGATGCAGGAAAGAGGCGCTTAGGCGCAGTCGATAGGCATGAAAAAAGGGGCCGGCGGCCCCTTTTTCGCGCAGAAGCGGGATCAGGCGGCGAAGTTCTTGGCCACGAAGTCCCAGTTCACCAGCTTCCAGAAGCTTTCCATATAGTTCGGGCGGCTGTTGCGGTAATCGATATAATACGCGTGTTCCCAGACATCACAGGTCAAGAGCGGCTTCTTGTCGGTGGTCAGCGGGGTGGCGGCGTTGCTGGTGGAAACCAGATCCAGGCTGCCGTCGCTGTTCTTCACCAGCCAGGCCCAGCCGGAGCCGAAAGTGCCAACGGCGGTCTGGGTGAAGGCCTTCTTGAACTCTTCGAACGAACCCCACTTGGCCTTGATGGCGTCAGCCAGCGCGCCGGTCGGCTCGCCGCCGGCGTTCGGGGCCAGGCCGAACCAGTAGAAAGTGTGGTTCCATACCTGAGCGGCGTTGTTGAAGATGCCGCCGGAAGACTTCTTGACGATCTCTTCCAGGGAGGCGTTCTCGAACTCGGTGCCCTTGATCAGGTTGTTCAGGTTGGTGATATAGGTCTGGTGGTGCTTGCCGTAGTGGAATTCCAGGGTTTCCTTGGAAATGTGCGGGGCCAGGGCGTCCAGCGCGTACGGCAGTTCAGGCAGTTTGTGTTCCATTATGCTCTCCTTGTTGAGAAAGTAAGCCGCATAAGCGGATGCTTTTTTCGGAGTTTACTGGAATATGGCCGGGATGGCCAATAGTTGACTAAAATGATAGGAATAAGCTTTTGCAATTTGATGTAATTGTCATCGGCGCCGGCGCGGCCGGCATGATGTGCGCCGCCACTGCCGGCCAGCGCGGCCGAACGGTGCTTTTGCTGGATCATGCCGCCAAATTGGCGGAGAAAATCCGCATCTCCGGCGGCGGCCGCTGCAACTTCACCAACGTCAATGCCCGTTTCGACTGCTATCTGTCGGCCAATCCCCATTTCTGCCGCTCCGCGCTGGCGCAGTACACGCCGCAGGACTTCATCGCCATGGTGGAGCGCCACGGCATCGGCTACCACGAGAAGAAGCTGGGTCAGCTGTTTTGCGACGACGGCAGCGAGCGCATCATCGCCATGCTGGACGAAGAGTGCCGGCTGGGCGGCGTGGACAGGCGGATGGAAACGGCTGTCCTCGGCGTAGCGCGCGGCGATGACGGCGTGTTCGCAGTGGAAACCAGCGGCGGCCGCTTCCGCTCATCCTCACTGGTTGTCGCCACCGGCGGGCTGTCCATTCCGCAAATCGGCGCCACGCCGCTGGGCTACCAGTTGGCCGAGCAGTTTGGCCTGCCCGTGACACCCTTGTCGCCAGCCTTGGTGCCGTTGACCTTCCATGTGGAAGATGCCGAAATCTTCACGCCCTTGGCCGGCGTGTCGATAGATGTGGAAGCCAAAGCCGGCAAGGGCAAGTTCCGCGAGAACGTGCTGTTTACCCATAAGGGCGTATCCGGCCCGGCCATCCTGCAGGTTTCTTCCTACTGGCAGCCCGGCATGGAGCTGTTGCTGGATCTGATGCCGGACGGCGACGCCGAACACTGGCTGGAGCTGCGGGCGGACAGCGAACAACTGATCGCCAACGCCCTGGCCGAGCTGGGCTGGTCGCGCCGCTTCGCCGACGCCTGGCTGGACCGCGTCGGCATGAACAAGCGGCTCAAGGATTTGGGGCCGAAGCAACGCCGCCAATTGGCCGAGCAGCTGCACCGCTGGTGTGTCAAACCCAACGGCACCCAGGGCTACAAAAAAGCCGAGGTCACGCTGGGCGGCGTATCCACCCAGGCCCTGTCATCCAAGACGCTGATGGCGGCCGATGTGCCCAATCTGTTCTTCATCGGCGAGGTCGTGGACGTGACCGGCTGGCTGGGCGGCTATAACTTCCAGTGGGCCTGGTCGTCCGGCTATGTGGCCGGAATGAACTGCTGAGCCGCGCCGCCAGATGGCGGCGTTTCGGGTTAGAATCACGCTTTGCCTTACGCGCATTTTTCCGCGCATGCACTCCGGGTCTACATGACACAACAGTACGATAATTTCGATAGCGAAATGGCGGCCATCCGCACGCCGCCTCATTCGGTGGAAGCCGAACAATCGGTGCTGGGCGGCCTGTTGCTGGACAACAGCGCCTGGGACAAGATCGCCGACGTGGTGACGGAAGCCGACTTCTATCGCCATGACCACCGGCTGATCTACCGCCACATCGCCAGACTGGTGGAAATGGCGCGCCCGGCCGACGTGGTGACGGTGGCCGAGTCGCTGGACAAGAACGCCGAGCTGACCGAAGTGGGCGGCCTGGCTTATCTGGCCACGCTGGCACAGAACACGCCGTCGGCGGCCAATATCCGCCGTTATGCGGAAATCGTCCGCGAGCGCTCCATCATGCGCCAGCTGGCGCAGGTGGGCACCGAGATTGCCGACGCCGCGTATTCGCCCATGGGCCGCGACGCGGCGCAATTGCTGGACGAGGCCGAGGGCCGCGTGTTCCAGATCGCCGAATCCACCGCCAAGTCCAAGCAGGGCTTCCTGGAAATGCCGGGCCTGCTGAAGGAAGTGGTGGAGCGGATCGACATGCTGTACAGCCGCGACAATCCGGATGAAGTCACCGGCGTGCCGACCGGCTTCATCGACCTGGACGCCAAGACCTCCGGCCTGCAGCCAGGCGACCTGATCATCGTGGCGGGCCGTCCGTCCATGGGCAAGACCGCTTTCTCGATGAACATCGCCGAGCACGTGGCGGTGGAAACCCATCTGCCGGTGGCGGTGTTCTCCATGGAAATGGGCGGCGCTCAGCTGGTGATGCGTATGCTGGGTTCGGTGGGCCGGCTGGATCAGCATGTGCTGCGCACCGGCAAGCTGGGCGACGACGACTGGCAGAAGCTGACCTACGCCATCGGTAAATTGTCCGATGCGCCGATGTACATCGATGAAACCCCGGCGCTGACGGCGCTGGAACTGCGCGCCCGCGCGCGCCGGCTGGCCCGCCAGCACGGCGGCAAGCTCGGGCTCATCGTGATCGACTACCTGCAGCTGATGAGCGGCTCCGGCCGCGGCGACAACCGGACGGCCGAACTGGGCGAAATCTCTCGCGGCCTGAAGGGTTTGGCCAAGGAACTGCAAGTGCCGGTGATCGCGCTGTCCCAGCTGTCCCGTGCTGTGGAGCAGCGGCCCAACAAGCGGCCGATGATGTCCGACCTGCGGGAATCGGGCGCCATCGAGCAGGACGCGGACTTGATCATCTTCATGTACCGCGACGAGTACTACAATCCGGATTCGCCGGACAAGGGCCTGGCCGAGGCTATCATCGGCAAGCACCGTAACGGCCCCACCGGCGCGGTGCGGCTGGCCTTCATCGGCCATTACGCCAAGTTCGACAATGCCGCCAGCGTCGGCGCCGCCGGCTGGGCCGACAACGACAGCTAACGCGATATCGAGACTACGACATGAGCTTTTTCGACAAGCACGTATTCATCTGCTGCAATCAGCGCGACGCCTGTCAGGATTGCTGCAACAACCACGGCTCCAGCGAATTGCTGGGCTATATGAAAGACAAGGTCAAGGCGCTGGGCCTGGCCGGCGAGGGCAAGATACGCGTCAACAAGGCCGGCTGCCTGGGACGCTGCGACGATGGCCCGGTGATGGTGGTCTACCCGGAAGAGACCTGGTACACCTTCCTCGACAAGGAAGACATCGACGAAATCGTCCATGAGCATATGGTGAACGGCCGCGTGGTGGAAAGGCTGAAGATCTGATGTTGAAGGCTTTGAACAAGATTCAGATTGCCGGCCCGGCCGGCGCGCTCGACACCATCATCGTTCCGGCCCAGGGCGAAGCCAGCGGCGTCGCCGTGATCTGCCATCCCAACCCCTTGCAGGGCGGCACCCACACCAACAAGGTGGTGCAGACCGCCGCCAAGGCGCTGTCGCAGATGGGGTACGCCTGTTATTGCCCGAACCTTCGCGGCGTGGGCGATAGCGAAGGCGAGCACGATTACGGCCAGGGCGAGGTCGACGACGTCATCGCCGTGGTCGAATACGCCAAATCGCAGCATCCGGGCCTGCCGCTGGCGCTGGCCGGCTTTTCCTTCGGCGGCTTCGTCGCCGCCCGCACCCGCGCGCGCATCGAGGCCGACAAACTGCTGCTGATGGGCGTGGCCGTGGGCAAATACCCGATCCCGACGCCGGACGTCCCGGCCGATGCGCTGGTGATCCATGGCGAAGAAGACGAAGTGATCCCGCTGTCCAATGTGCTGGACTGGGCGCGCCCGCAGAGTCTGCCGGTGCTGGTGTTGCCCGGCGCCGGCCACTTTTTCCATGGCCGGCTGGTGCAACTGGCGCAGATGATCCAGCGTTGCTGGTAAAGACTACAAGCAGACCGCGGTCTGCTTTTTTTGCATCTACAGAAAGAGAACAATATGCAGAACATCATCGATTTTGTGCTGGAAATCGACAAGCTCAAGCAGGTGACGCGCAAGACCAAGGTGCTGAACAGCGAGCGCTATGAAAACTCGGCCGAGCACAGCTGGCAGATCGCCCTGCTGGCGGCGTCCTTGCAGCCCTACGCCAGCGAGCCGTTGGACATCAACCGCGTCATCGGCATGCTGTTGGTGCACGATATCGGCGAAATCGAAACCGGCGACACCATCGTCTATGCGGAAGGCGGCTGGGAGGAGCGCAAGGCGCAGGAGCTGGCCTGCGTCACCCGCATTTTCGGCATGCTGCCGGCAGAGCAGGGACAGCGCTTCCTGGCCCTGTGGAACGAATTTGAAAGCGGCGAATCCGCCGAAGCGCGTTTCGCCCATGCCGCCGACCGCGCCATGCCGGTGCTGCTGAACCTGGCCAACCAGGGCCAAAGCTGGCTGGAAAACGGCATTCGCCACGAGCAGGTGGTCACGCGCGTTGCTCCGCCGATACGCGAGGGCTGTCCCGCGCTGTGGGCGTATCTGGAGGGACGCCTGCAGGAAGCCAAGGAGAAGGGCTGGCTGGGTTAATATCTGCCGGTCTGCACATCCCGAAGACGCCCATGGGGCGTCTTTTTTTATTTGAAATCATGGTTTCTTGATATGCAGGATGATCAGGAATGCCCTATACATAAGCATCCCCCGGTTTGCCTGGTTTTAGACAGCCAGAAAACCTGTCGACACGCGGAGGATGGCGCTCATGCAGCAAGCGGATTCGGATTCCTCTCCCGAACTGGCGTTTCTTTCCACGCAGTCGCCGACGCGCGGACAGCGCAGGCTTGCCCTGGCGGTGGCCGTCTGGTCGCTATTGGTCTTCATCGCGGCCTTGCCTTATGCCCAAACCCCTCTACCCAAAGTATGGGCCTTCATTCCTGCCTATCAATCCGCGCTGGCGGCCAACGATTTGGTGACTTCGGCATTGCTGTTCGGCCAATTCGCCATTCTGCGCCATCCCGGCTTGCGTCTGCTGGCGGTCGGCTATCTGTTCACCGCGCTGATGGCGATATGCCACGCGCTAAGCTTTCCCGGCTTGCTCACTGAGCGGGGCTGGCTCAGCGGCGGGCCACAGACCACTGCCTGGCTGTACATGCTCTGGCATTTCGGCTTTCCTGTGATGGTGATCGCCTACGCGCGGCAAGCCCCTGACAGCGCCTTTTCTAACGATGGGAGCGGTTTGAAATGGATTTTGCGCGCCATCGCGCAAACCTTTCTGGCTGTGGCCGCGCTGGTGCTGTTGGCGATATGGGGACATGACGCCTTGCCCGCCATCATGCATGGCAACCGCTACTCGCCGCTGATGTGGGCCGCGGTGTCAGCTGTCTGGGGCGTGAGCGCGCTGGCGCTGGGCATGGTGTTGCTGCGCCGGCCGCAATCGTTGCTGGATGTATGGCTGGCCGTGGTGATGCTCGCCTGGCTGTGCGACGTCGGCCTGTCCACCATGTTCAACGCCGCCCGCTTTGACCTGGGTTTTTACGTCGGCAGGAGTTTCGGCTTGATGGCGGCGAGCTTTGTGCTCTTGGTGCTGTTGCTGGAAAACGGGCGGTTGTATGCGCAACTGGCGGATAGCGCGGCGGCGCTTAGCCATGCCAAGCAGGTGGCCGAGCAAGCCACGCGCGCCAAATCGATTTTCCTGGCCAATATGAGCCATGAGATCCGCACGCCGATGAACGCCATCATCGGCATGTCCTACCTGGCCATGCGCACGGGCCTGAGCGAGCAGCAACGCGACTATATCGGCAAGATACACAATGCCGGCACTTTATTGCTTGGCATCATCAACGACATTCTGGATTTTTCCAAGGTGGAGGCGGGTCGTCTGGAGCTGGAGACGCAACCGTTCTGGCTTGACGACATGCTGGACGGGGTATCGGCGCTGGTTGCGCAAAAGGCGGCTGACAAAGGGCTGGAACTGGTCTTTGAAACCAGCCGGGAAGTGCCGCAGGCCTTGGTGGGCGATGCGCTGCGCCTGGGGCAGGTGCTGACCAATCTGGTGAACAACGCCATCAAGTTCACCGATAAAGGACAGGTTGCCGTCATCATTGGCGTGAGCGGGCGCATGGGCGAAAAAGTGCAACTGAATTTTTGCGTGCACGATACCGGCATCGGCATGAGTGAAGAACAATGCGCGCGCTTATTCCAGGCTTTCAGCCAAGCAGACAGCTCCACTTCCCGGCGATTTGGCGGGACCGGCCTCGGGCTGGCCATCGTCAAGCGGCTGGTAGAAATGATGGGGGGCTCGGTGCGGGTGGAGTCGGCGCCGGGCTGGGGCAGCTCCTTCATTTTCCAATGCTGGCTGGGCGTGTCCAATGACCACTCGGCAGGCAAGCGTCCGCCGTTGCCCACGGAAATGCGCGGGCTTCGCGTGCTGGTGGTCGATGACAACCAAGCCGCGCTGAATGTGCTGTGCGAACAGCTGCGCATGCTGGACTTTGCGGTCACCGATTGCGCCACTGGGGCGGAAGCCGTGGCGTTGGTGCGCCAGCATTGCCGGGATTGGCCATTCGACATCGCGCTGGTGGACTGGATGATGCCGGAAATGGACGGTCTGGAAACCATACGGCGCATGCGGCAGATCAGCCGCAAGCTGCGGGTCATCCTGGTTACCGCGTTCGGCCGAGACGAGGTGCGCAGCCAGGCCAGGGCGGCTGGCTGCGACGGTTTTCTGACCAAGCCTGTCAGCCAATCTTCCTTGTACGACGCCTTGCTGGAGGCATTCGGCTTCGGCCGCGGGGGCGATGCCTCCCCGCTGATGGGGCTGCCGGACCTGCATGGCATGCATTTGCTATTGGCCGAGGACAACCGGATCAACCAGCAAATCGCGGTAGAGCTGCTGGAAGGCACCGGCGCCACGCTCACCGTGGTGGGCGATGGGCAGGCGGTTTTGGACAAGTTGGCCGCCTACGGCCCCAAAGGCTTCGATGCGATCCTGATGGACGTGCAAATGCCAGGCATAGACGGCATTGAGGCGACGCGCAGAATCCGCGCGCAAGACGGGTTTGCCGAGCTGCCCATCATTGCGATGACGGCCGATGCGATGGGCGATGATCGGGGACGTTGCCTTGCCGCCGGCATGGTCGATCATGTGCCCAAGCCGATAGATCCGCATGAGCTGTTTTCCGCGCTGCTGCGCTGGTTGCCCGTGCCGCAGATGCCGACAACCAAGGAGGCGCAAGAGCAGCCGCTTCCGCTGCCCGAAGTGGCGGGCTTGGATCAGGTTGCGGGTCTGGCGCGCGTGGCCGGCAACCGCGAGCTGTATTTGCACGTGCTTTGGCAGTTCGTTGAGGAGGAGGTCGATGCGCCGGCGCGAATCTCCACGGCCTTGGAGGAGGGCGATCGCGCGGTAGCGCAACGGATCGCGCATACCTTGAAGGGCGCAGCCGGCAGCATAGGTCTGGAGGCGTTGCAGAACGGCGCAGCGCGCCTGGAGCGCGCATTGCGGGATGGGCAGGATGCGACGGCCGAGCTGGCGCAATTGGCGGACGATCTGGCGCGAACCATCGCGGCCTTGCGCGCGGCCTTGCCAAGCGCAAAGCAAACGGCTCAGCCGCCCAGCGCAGCGGATGAGCCTTTGCTCAATCGACTGGCGCTACTGCTGCAGCTGGGAGATGGCGAGGCGCTAGGCTTCTTCCTGGAGCACGCGCCGGATATTCGCGCCAGCTTTCCCGATGACACCTACGAGGCGTTTGAACGCAGTCTGAACAGCTTCGACTTTGTCGCCGCGCTGGAGCATTTGCGCGCGGCGGCCAAGGCGGCTGGCCTGACCTTATCGGAGCATACGATATGAGCGGAATGGCGGAGTCCAGCCTGCAGACGGTGCTGATCGTGGACGATGCGCCCGAGTGTCTGACCCAGATGTATGGCCTGCTCAAAGGGCGCTATCGGGTGTTGGTAGCCAATAGCGGCGAGCGCGCGCTGCAGATTGTATCTGGCGAGGTGCTGCCGGATCTGGTGCTGCTCGATGTGATGCTGCCCGGCATCGGCGGCTACGAAGTTTGCCGGCGTCTGAAGGCCGATGATCGCACGGCGGCGATTCCGGTGATTTTCCTGACAGGGCAGGGCGAAAGCGAGGATGAGCAAGCCGGCTTCGATGCCGGCGCCGCCGATTACATCATCAAGCCGATATCCCCGCCCATTGTGTTGGCGCGCGTGCTGACGCATGTGCGGCTGAAAGCGGCGGCGGATTTTCTGCAGGACAAGGCGGCCTTTTTGGAGAGCGAGGTGGAGCGTCGCACGCGCGAGGTGCAAGTGATACAGGACGTCACCATCATGATGATGGCGGCGCTGGCCGAAACGCGCGATCACGAAACCGGCAACCACTTGCTGCGGACGCAGAACTACGTGCGCGCGCTGGCGATAGAGCTGAGAAATCACCCGCGCTACCGTACCGAACTCGACGAGCAAACCATACAGCTGCTGTACAAATCCGCGCCGCTGCATGATATCGGCAAAGTCGGCATTCCCGACCGCATCCTGCTGAAACCAGGGAAGCTGACCCCGGATGAGTTTGAAATCATGAAAACGCACACCGTGCTGGGCCGGGATGCCATCGCCACGGCGGAGAAACTGCTTGATGGTCCAAGCAATTTCCTGAGGCTGGCGCGCGAAATCGCGTATTCGCATCAGGAAAAGTGGGACGGCAGCGGCTATCCGGAAGGATTTGCCGGGGAGCAGATACCGCTGTCGGCGCGGCTGATGGCGGTGGCGGACGTCTATGACGCCCTGATTTCGCGGCGGGTGTACAAGCCGCCGTTTTCACATGAAACGGCGGTCGACATGATCAGGGAGGGGAGCGGCCGGCATTTCGATCCGGACGTGGTCAACGCTTTCATGCAGATCACGGAGCAGTTCCGCCAGATCGCGCAGCGCTACGCCGATACCGAGTGAACGGATGTACTTAACGGTGGAGCGCGCCGGCCGACTCCGGCTGCTCGACAATTTCCAGCACGGTCAACGCAACGCTGCCGGATGGTGTTGGCCAGTGCATGGTCTGCCCGACCGAGAGCCCTAGCAAGGCGGCCCCGATAG
The DNA here is from genome assembly GCF_016428945.1 of Chromobacterium sp. ASV23. Lineage (NCBI taxonomy): Bacteria > Pseudomonadati > Pseudomonadota > Betaproteobacteria > Neisseriales > Chromobacteriaceae > Chromobacterium > Chromobacterium sp. ASV23. The sequence continues at coordinate 16,609 of NZ_JAELTR010000035.1, read as the reverse complement.
GGGCCAGGACAGAGATGCGGCCCAGCGTCCCATCGGCGTCTTTAGGGTAAACCAGAGTCAGCTGTTTTTCCTCGCCGCTTTCCAGTTTGACGCGAGCGGTGCTGTTCATGGTGATGACATCGGACGGAATCGCAGATGGCTCCACCACGTCCGCCCGTTCCAGTTCCGCCTCCAGGCGGCTGGCTACGGGGTGGCCGTATTCGCACGTTTCCAGTACGGCTGCCAGACGCTCGTAATCCAGCGTAGACACAATAATGGAGGGCGGGATAGACATATGAGCTCCTTGCAGATGGACAAAGGGCACCGCAAGGGTGCCCGTTGGACAAATCCGGAATGGATTCATATATCGATCATATAGGACTCATCGTTGCCAAAACAAGCCCAAGAGCCGAGTATATATTTTGCCTTGCCGGGAACTTCTGGCTAAAAATAGCTTACCCCAGCAGCGACAAGGCAGCCTGTGGCGCGATATTGGCTTGCCCCAACGCGGCGGCGCCCGCTTTTCCTAGGATCTGCTGGGCGGTCAGGTTCGCGGTGGCGGCGGCAAAGTCGGTATCGCTGATGCGGCTGTTGGCAGCCTGGTTGGCGATATTGGAGGTCTGCAGATTATTCACCACAGCCTCAAAGCTGCTGTTGACCGCGCCAAGGGTGGCGCGCTGCGAACCTATCGTTTGCAGATCGCTTTGCGCCGATTGTTGCGCATTCAGCGCGTTGGCCTGGGTGGTGACGTCGATAGTATTGGTCGCCGCCAGATTGGCGTTATAGCCGTTCAAGCCGCCAGCGCCGGGAGCGGCCGTCAGATTGATGCTTGGAACGGTGATCTGGTTGCTGCTGGTGCCGTTAGGCCCCACTTGGAAGGTGGAGGCGTTGCCGCCGGTCAGCAGGGGCGTGCCATTGAACTGCGTGCTTTGCACAATTTGCGAGTTGGATTGAGTCAGCTGATCCACTTGCTGCTGCAGCGCCTGGCGGTTGCCGGCATTCAGCGCGCCATCGCCTGCCTGGATGGCTAGTTCCTGGATTTGCTGGGTATTGCTCTGAATCTGGCCAAGGGCGGAGTCGGCAGTCTGCACCAGCGAAACGCCATCGTTGGTATTGTTGATGGCCTGGTTGCTGCCGTTGATTTGCGCCTGCAGCTGCTGGGAAATGGCGAGATTCGCCGCATTGTCCGCAGCGCTATTCAATTGCGAGCCGGACGCAAGTTGGGCCAGAACCTGCTTGGTGGCTTGCTGCGTCTTGTTCAGCTGAGCCTGGCCAGCCAATGAGGCCAAATTACTGTTGATGGTCAGCGCCATGATGTTCTCCCGCGTGCTGCGTGCCGATAGGGCAATAATGCTCATACAGTTTAGAAACAAGTACTTGCCCTGGCAAGAGTAATTTAAAGCAGGAAACAATTCGCAACGAATTCGGCGGCGCAAAAATACAAAACCCCGCGACAGCAGGCGCGGGGCGATTGGGCTTATTTGAAGCTGGGCTTGTCTGGCGTGCCGGCGGACTGGGTCATGATCTCGTAACCGGTGTCGGTCACCAGCACGGTGTGCTCCCATTGCGCGGACAGGCTGCGGTCCTTGGTGACCACGGTCCAGCCGTCAGCCAGGATGCGCAGATGGCGCTTGCCTTGGTTGATCATCGGCTCAATGGTGAAAATCATGCCGGGCTGGATTTCCAGGCCGGTGCCAGGGCGGCCATAGTGCAGAATTTGCGGTTCTTCATGGAATTTCTTGCCGATGCCGTGGCCGCAGAACTCCTGCACTACGCTGTACCCGGCGCCTTCGGCGTAGCTCTGGATGGCATAGCCGATGTCGCCGAGCATCGCGCCCGGCTTCACTTTCTCGATGCCTTTCCACATGGCCTCATAGGTGATCTTGCACAGGCGCTTGGCGTGCGGGCTGACATCGCCGACATAGAACATGCGGCTGGTATCGCCGTGGTAGCCGTCCTTGATCACCGTGATGTCCAGATTGACGATATCGCCGTTCTTCAGCGGCTTGTCGTTGGGAATGCCATGGCAAATCACGTGATTGACCGAGGTGCAGATCGACTTGGGGTAGGGGTTGTGGCCGCCCGGCGCGTAATTCAGCGGCGCCGGAATCGTGCCTTGCACATTGACCATATAGTCGTGGCACAGCTTGTCGATGGCCTCGGTGGTGACGCCGGGCTTGATGTGCGGGGTGATAAAGTCGAGGACTTCGGAGGCGAGACGCCCCGCGACTCGCATTTTTTCGATGTCGGTCGCGTCTTTGATCTGGATAGACATGTGTGGCTTGTTTGTTTTCATCGGCTAATGAGACGTAATTCTAGCAAAATGCGGCTCCTCTGGACATGCCAAGCGTGCAGTACGCCGCGCCGGGCTTTCTATACTGGACCTAAACGGCCTTGTGGGAGAAGGAGATGCGCGCATGGATGCTTGCGTTGTGGCTTGCGCTCTTGTCATGTCAGGCCCATGCCGAGAGCCCAATGGAGGTACGTTATATCAGCGACGCGCCGCGCTATCAGGAATACATCGAGATACTGCGCACGGCGCTGGACAAAACCATTCCGGAATACGGCCCGTATGTGATGAGCCACCCGGAAGCCGAAATGAATGAGCCCCGCTATATGGCGGATGCGGTTTCAGGCAAATCGGTCAACCTGGTATGGGGCTCCACTTCGGTAGAGCGTGAGCGAACCTTGATTCCCATCCGCATCCCGTTGGGGAAGGGATTGCTTGGCTATCGCATCGGCCTGATTCGCGCGGGCGAACAGGCGCGTTTTTCCGGAGTGAAAACGCGGGACGATCTCAAGCGCTTTACTTTCGGCATGGGGCCGGGCTGGGGCGACATCGCCATCTGCCGCCACGCTGGATTGACCGTGTGGATCGATCCCTACGAGAAGCTATTCAAGATGCTGACTGCGGGCCGGTTCGATTTCTATTCGCGCGGCGTCAACGAGATATTCACGGAATTCCAGGCTTTCCATCTGTCCGAGCAGGGCATAGCCGTGGAAAAGGATTTGCTGTTGCACTCTATCTATCCGTTCTACTTTTTCGTCAGCCCGGCCGAGCCGAGGCTGGCCAGCCGGCTCAAGATGGGCTTGGAAAAAATGCTGAACGATGGCAGCTTCGACGCTATTTTCTGGAAGTACAATCAGGCCAATATCGAGCGGGCCGGCCTGGCGCGCCGGCATGTGATCGAGCTGGCCAATCCGGCCCTGCCGCCCGATACGCCGCTGGATGACCATCGTTTGTGGTTCGTGCCATCGGCCCGACGGCCCTGAGGGCGTGACATGTCTCCACGGCCCCGGCGTGTGCCGGCGCAGCGCGCGATTGGATGGGGTGTGGTGATCGGCTGGCCATGAAAAAGCCCGCCGGGAGGCGGGCTTGCTGGTTTTGTGAAAGCCGGATCAGGCTTGCTCTTGATGGTAGCGCGTGACGCGCTCCACTTCCTGTTTCGAACCCAGGAATACCGCCACGCGTTCGTGCAGCTTCTGCGGCTGGATGTCCATGATGCGCTGGTAGCCATTGGTGGCCGCGCCGCCGGCCTGCTCGACAACGAAGGCCATGGGGTTGCCTTCATACATCAGCCGCAGTTTGCCGGCCTTGGCGGGATCGCGCGCATCCTTGGGGTACATGAAGATGCCGCCGCGCGTCAGAATGCGGTGCACTTCGGCCACCATGGACGCCACCCAGCGCATATTGAAGTCGCGGGCGCGCGGACCGGTCTTGCCTGCCAGCAGCTCCTCGACATAACGGCGCACCGGCGCTTCCCAGTGGCGCATATTGGACATATTGATGGCGAATTCGCTGGTCTGCTCCGGCACGCGCATGTCCGGATGGGTCAATACGAACGAGCCCTGTTCGCGATCCAGCGTGAAGCCATGCACGCCGCTGCCGAAAGTCAGCACCAATTGGGTTTGCGGGCCGTACACGGTATAGCCGGCCGCCACCTGATGGGTGCCGGGCTGCATGAAGTCCTGCTCGGTCGGCAGCGTCACGCCTTCGGGGCAGCGCAGGATCGAGAAAATCGTGCCGACCGAAATGTTGACGTCGATGTTGGACGAGCCGTCCAGCGGATCAAACAACAGCAGATATTCGCCCTTGGGGTATTCGCCCGGGATGTGATACGGCAGTTCCATTTCCTCGGACGCCATCGCGGCCAGGCTGCCGCCCCACTCATTGGCGTCAAGCAGGTAGTCGTTGGCGATCACGTCCAGCTTCTTTTGAGCCTCGCCCTGGATGTTGCCGGTGCCGGCTTCGCCCAGCACGCCGGCCAAAGCGCCCTTGTTGACCGAATAGCTGATGGCCTTGCAGGCGCGTCCGACCGTTTCGATCAACAGGCGCAGTTCGGGGGGAAGCGTGCCCGCCTTGCGCTGCTGTTCGATCAGGAATCGGGAGAGGGTGATGCGGCTCATGACTTTCCTTTGGAATGGATAGGTGCGCGAATGATAATGCCGGCGGATTGTCGGCACAACGCCGAATTATAGCGAAGATACGGGCGGAGGCGGTGTGGAGCGGCTATCAAGATAGAAAGTTCCATCCAGGAGTGCATCATGCGAGCCAGTATTTTGGGACTGCTGTTCAGCCTAGCCATCTGGTCGTCCGCCGCATCGGCGCTTGTCATCTACACCGAGGACTGGCCGCCGATCACCTTTCAACACAATGGCGTAGCTGATGGCATGGCGGTGGAAGTGGTGCGGGAAATCCAGTCCCGCATCAAGGACAACAGCCCGATTGAGGTGGTGCCCTGGGCGCGCGGTTACAAAGAGTTGCTGACCAATCCCAACGTGATGCTGTTCACCGTAGGCCGCAGCGAAGCGCGAGAGAAACAGATGACGCTGCTGGGGCCGATAGCGGTATCGCAGACCGTGCTGCTGGCGCGCAAAGGCGAAGCCGCCAAACTGCTGGCGCTGGGCGCCGGCATCTACCAGCGCCCCGTGGGTGCCTACCGCGGCAGCATCTTCGCCGACGCCGCGTCCGCAGCCGGCTTTGTCGAGGTGGACCTTGCCCCTACGCCGCAAATCACGGCGCAGAAAATGCTGCTGGGCCGCTACGACATGTGGGTGGAGGGCGGCTTCGTCGTGGCCTCGGTCCTGAAGGACATCCACCAGCCGCCCGATGCGGTGGAGGTGGTGAGGGTGCTGGAGTCGTTGGAGTTGTATCTGGCGTTTTCCCGCGGCACGCCGGGCGATGAGGTGCGGCGCTGGCAGGATGGCTTCGCCGCCATCAAGAAGGACGGCACGTTCAAGCGCATCTACAACAAATGGCTGCCGCGCGACGCGGCGCCGTTGGAGATCAAGCTGATAGGCGTGCCGCCATCTCCGGCTCATTAACTCTGCGTATTTTGCGGGCCGGCATCCGCCTGAAGGCTGGACGGCCGCGGCGCCTTGCGCAACTCGGCCCACTCCGACAGCCGAATGCTTTCCGGCACGCCGCGCCGCTTGGCGATGCCGACGCGTTGCGCCCGGTAGATGCCGGAGTGGCCGGAGCATAGATAAGCCACCACGCAAGCCAGCCCGGCATAAATGCCGATTTCCGGACCGAACAGCTCCATGGCCATGACCGTGGAAGCCAGCGGCGTATTGGCCGCGCCGGCAAAGACAGCGACAAAGCCCATGCCCGCAAGCAGGGGAACGGGCAGGTGCAGCAACGGCGACAGCGCATTGCCCAGCGTGGCGCCGATATAAAACAAGGGCGTCACCTCGCCGCCCTTGAAGCCGGCGCCCAGCGTGGCGATGGTAAACGCCAGCTTGCCGGCAAAGTCATAGGAGGGCAGCGGGTGCTGAAAGGCGGCCACGATATTGGGAATGCCCAAGCCCAAGTAGGCGCGGGCATCGAACAAGGAGGCGGCGATGGCGACGCAGCCGCCGCCAATCAGCGGCCGCAGCGGCGCAAACGCGACAAACCGCTTGAACAGCGCGGCCAGCGCATGGACGGATTCCGCGAACAATTTCCCAGTCAGCCCGAATGCCACGCCAGCCGCCATGGCCGCGCCAAGGCCCAGCGCAGTCGGTTGCGGAATATACGGAATCGCGTAATGGGTGTGCTGCACGCCCCACAGCAGGCCTACCTGGTCGCCCGCGACGGCGGCAAGCAGGCAGGGCAGGATGGCATCGTAGCGCATACGTCCGATGGCCAGCACCTCCAGGCCAAAGATGGCGCCGGCCAGCGGCGTGCCGAAAACCGAGGCGAAACCCGCGCTGATGCCGGCCATCAGCAGCAAGCGCCGTTCCGACGTCGGCAGGCCGAACAGTTTGTGGACCTGATCGGCTAGGGCGCCGCCCATCTGCACCGCCGTGCCTTCGCGGCCGGCCGAGCCGCCAAACAAATGGGTAATGACGGTGCCAATCAGCACCAGCGGCGCCATCCGCAGCGGGATGGCCTTTTTGGGGTCGTGAATCTCGTCGATCAGCAGATTGTTGCCGCCTTCGACTTCGCGCCCAAACCATAGATACAGCATGCCGACGGCGAAGCCGCCCAGCGGCAGCAGCCAGATCAGCCAAGCATGGGCGATGCGCGTATGGGTGGCCCACTCCAGCGAGAACAGGAAAAAGGCCGAGGCGCTGCCGACAAGCGCGGCAACCAGTAGCGACAACAGCGTCCATTTGCCGATGAAAGGCAGGACGGAAAGCCGTTCGGGGATGAGTTTTGGAGTCATCGTTTGTCCAGTGCAGTCAGATTGACACGCCTGGACCGTGGGTGCGGGATATGCGTACCTACAGCTTCCGGTCCAGGAATACTGTAGGCATCATCAGCCTTCGCAAAGGCGGTTACGGGAGGAATGCCATCTCCGCAGCAGATGGGCCATTGTATGGCGTTGCGGCCGTCCGCGCAACGGCGGGCGATTCATGCGGTTTTGGCCGCCTCGCTCTCCAGCCATCCGCAAAAAGCCTCCACAGTCGCATCCTCGGCGGACATCCGCGGCACGACCCAGCAGTAGTCGCGCACCGTCACCACCGGCTCCGGCAGCGGCGAAACCAGTTGCCCGGAGGCTATCAGCGCCTGAGCCATCGGCAACGGCCCCAAAACCACCCCCAAGCCGTCTATGGCGGCTTGCAAGGCGAGCGAGAATTTGTCGAAGTGCAGGCTGCAAGCCGGCTTCAGCTCCGGCGCGCCGGCCAGCGTCAGCCAGCGCGGCCAGGCCGTGGGGCGGGTGTCCGCGTGGAGCAGGGTATGGGAGACCAGATCGGCCGGACTGTTCAGCGGCAGGCGCGCCAGCAGGCCGGGGCTGGCCAGCGGCAGCTCCCATTCCTTCAAAAAGGGTTTGGCGATATGGCCGGGCCAGTCGCCGGGGCCGCGACGAATGGCGATGTCGAACGGCGCATCCAGCCGCGACAGGTCACGGTCCGACGTGACAAGATGCAGTTCCAGATCGGGATGCCTGGCGCGGAAGCCAGCCAGCCGCGGCAGCAACCAATAGGCGGCAAACGTGGGCGTGGAATTGATGCTGAGTCGGCGCTGCCGGTTGGGCTGAAGCAGTTGGGCCGTGGCGTTGGCGATCAGATCCAGGCCGTCCTGCACCTGCACCAGATAGCGCCAGCCGGCGTCGGTGAGCTTGACGCGGCCGCCGCTGCGCTCAAACAGCGACACGCCCAGCCAATCTTCCAGCTGCTTTATCTGTTTGCTCACAGCGCCATGCGTGACGAATAATTCGCCCGCAGCGGCGGAGAAGCTTTCCAGGCGGGCGGCGGCTTCGAAAATCCGCAGGGAATTGAGAGGAGGGTAGGCGCTCATGCTGTGATTTTAACTCACAATGCGTGTTGCGATTACTCGTTTGTATGCAAGCTCCGAAAAGCGTAATCTTCAGCCACTACAAAGCGCATATTCGCAGCGCCCGGCGCGCGTATGATGCAGAATTACCGAGTGGAGACTGTCGGCGTTTTCGCTGGCAGGCTTGCCGACAACCAAAGCCAAGAAGGTCCCGAGTCATGCTAGAAGCTTATCGTCAGCACGTTGCCGAGCGCGCCGCGCTGGGCATTCCGCCCCTGCCGCTGTCCGCCAAGCAGGTTGAAGAACTGGTCGAACTGCTGAAAAACCCGCCCAAGGGCGAGGAAAGCACGCTGGTCGACCTGATCACCCACCGCGTGCCGCCGGGCGTGGACGACGCCGCCAAGGTGAAAGCATCCTTCCTGGCCGCCGTGGCCGAGGGCAGCGTGAAGTCGCCGCTGGTTTCGCGCGAACTCGCTACCGAGCTCCTGGGCACCATGCTGGGCGGCTACAACATCAAGCCGCTGGTCGACCTGCTGGACGATCCGTCCGTGGCCAAGATCGCCGCCGCCGGCCTGAAGAAAACCTTGCTGATGTTCGATTCCTTCCATGACGTGAAGGAAAAGATGGACAAGGGCAACGCCGTGGCCAAGGAAGTGATCGAATCCTGGGCCAACGCCGAATGGTTCACCAGCCGTCCGGAAGTGGCAGAGAAAATCACCGTCACCGTGTTCAAGGTGCCGGGCGAGACCAATACCGACGACCTGTCCCCGGCGCCGGACGCCTGGAGCCGCCCGGACATCCCGCTGCACTATCTGGCCATGCTGAAGAACACCCGCGCCGACGCGGCCTTCAAGCCGGAAGAAGACGGCAAGCGCGGCCCGATCCAGTTTATCGAAGACCTGAAGAAGAAGGGCCATCTGGTGGCTTATGTCGGCGACGTGGTCGGCACCGGCTCTTCCCGCAAATCCGCCACCAACTCGGTGGTGTGGGCCACCGGCCAGGATATTCCTTACGTGCCGAACAAACGCTTCGGCGGCGTGACCCTGGGCGGCAAGATCGCGCCTATCTTCTTCAACACCCAGGAAGACTCCGGCTCGCTGCCGATCGAAGTGGACGTGTCCAAGCTGGAAATGGGCGACGTGATCGACGTCTACCCGTACAGCGGCAAGATCGAGAAGAACGGCGCCGTGGTGGCCGAATTCAAGCTGAAGTCCGAAGTGATCCTGGACGAAGTGCGCGCCGGCGGCCGCATCAACCTGATCATCGGTCGCGGCCTGACTTCCAAGGCGCGCGAAGCGCTGGGCCTGCCGGCATCCACCACATTCCGCCTGCCCAAGGCGCCGGTGGATTCCGGCAAGGGTTTCAGCCTGGGCCAGAAGATGGTCGGCCGCGCCTGTGGCCTGCCGGAAGGCAAGGGCGTGCGTCCGGGCACCTACTGCGAACCGAAGATGACCACTGTCGGCTCGCAGGACACCACCGGCCCGATGACCCGCGACGAGCTGAAAGACCTGGCCTGCCTGGGCTTCTCCGCCGATCTGGTGATGCAGTCGTTCTGCCACACCGCCGCGTATCCGAAGCCGGTGGACGTGAAGATGCACAAGGAACTGCCGTCCTTCATCTCCACCCGCGGCGGCGTCTCGCTGCGTCCGGGCGACGGCGTGATCCACAGCTGGCTGAACCGCCTGCTGCTGCCGGATACCGTGGGCACCGGCGGCGACAGCCACACCCGCTTCCCGATCGGCATTTCCTTCCCGGCCGGCTCCGGCCTGGTGGCCTTTGCCGCCGCCACCGGCGTCATGCCGCTGGACATGCCGGAGTCGGTGCTGGTGCGTTTCAAGGGCAAGCTGCAGCCGGGCGTGACCCTGCGCGATCTGGTCAACGCCATCCCGCTGTACGCGATCAAGGCTGGCCTGCTGACCGTGGCCAAAGCCGGCAAGAAGAACATCTTCTCCGGCCGCATCCTGGAAATCGAAGGCCTGCCGGACCTGAAGGTTGAGCAAGCGTTCGAACTGACCGACGCCTCTGCGGAGCGCTCCGCCGCCGGCTGCACCGTGCACCTGAACAAAGAGCCCATCGTCGAATATATGCGCTCCAACATCACGCTGATGAAGTCCATGATCGCCGACGGCTATCAGGACGCGCGCACGCTGGAACGCCGCATCAAGGCCATGGAAGACTGGATTGCCAATGGCAAGCTGCTGGAAGCCGACGCCGACGCCGAATACGCCGCCGTGATCGAAATCGACATGAATGAGATCAAGGAGCCTATCGTCGCCTGCCCGAACGATCCGGACGACGTGAAGTACATGTCCGAAGTGGCCGGCACCAAGATCGACGAAGTGTTCATCGGTTCGTGCATGACCAATATCGGCCACTTCCGCGCCGCCTCCAAGCTGCTGGAAGGCAAGGCCGACATCCCGGTGCGCCTGTGGGTGGCGCCGCCGACCAAGATGGACGCCAAGCAACTGACCGAGGAAGGCCACTACGGCGTGCTGGGCCGTGCCGGCGCGCGTCTGGAAATGCCGGGCTGCTCGCTGTGCATGGGCAACCAGGCGCAGGTGCGCGAAGGCGCGACAGTGATGTCCACCTCCACGCGCAACTTCCCGAACCGTCTGGGCAAGAACTCCAACGTGTTCCTGGGCTCGGCCGAACTGGCGGCGATCTGCTCCAAGCTAGGCAAGATCCCGACAGTAGAGGAGTATCAGGCGAACATCGGCATCATCAACGAGAAGGGTGCCGAAGTTTACAAGTACTTGAACTTCGACCAGATCCAGGAATACCAGGAGCTGGCCGCCAGCAAGGCTTGATAGCAACATTGAGGGGCTAACCATAACGACGCCGTCCATCCCGCAGGAGGACGGCGTTTTTTCATGCCTGTTATGGGAGGCTGGCCACGCTCAAGAAAGCGCCGCGTCGCGCCAGCGTGCCGAGAAGTCCATTGCCGGCAATGGCCGTCCGTAGAAAAATCCCTGAATGGCCGAACATCCCGCTTTGCGCAGAAAATCCGCCTGTTCGGCGGTCTCCACGCCTTCGGCAACGGTATCCAACGCCAGATTGGACGCTAGCGACAGGATGCTGCGGACAATGGCCTCTCCGTCCTGCCCGCCGCCAATGCCCAGGATGAAGCTGCGATCAATCTTGAGCGTCTGCACCGGCAACTGATGCAAATAGGCCAGCGAGGAATAGCCTGTGCCAAAATCATCTATAGACAGGCGGACACCCAGTTTGCGCAAGGCCGTCAAGGCGGCGACGACGTCATCGGCCGCCATGATCACGCTTTCGGTGATTTCCATTTCCAGCAGGGAAGGGGGCAGGGCATAGCGCTCCAGCATCGACTCAACCCGCTGCGGGAAATCCATCCGCTCCAACTGTCTGACGGAAAGATTCACCGAAACCGAAGGCACGGCGAAGCCGTCCGCCAGCCACTGGGCCAATTGGTGGCAGCTTTTGTCCAGCACCAAATCGCCCAGCGCCTCGATCAGCCCGCTTTCCTCGGCAATCGGAATGAATCGGGCCGGACCTATCTCGCCCAAGGCGGGGCTGTGCCAACGCGCCAAGGCTTCCGCGCCATACAGCTCGCCGCTGTCGCACGCGATCTTGGGCTGAAAATGCACGTCGATTTCGCCGATCTCTATCGCTTGGCGCAGGTGGCGCTCAATCAACACGCGCTGCTCCAAGGCGGAAGATAGCTCAGGCGTGTAGCGCAAGCAGCGGTTTCGGCCTGCAGCCTTGGCTTGGTACATCGCCAGGTCGGCGTTGCGCAGCAAGGTGTCCCCATCGGCGCCGTCCTGCCGGGAAAAACTGATGCCTATGCTGGCGGATAGATAAATATCCTGACTGCCGATATCGAAAGGGCGCTCGAACAGAGACAACAAACGGCCGGCAGCGGCATCAGCCGCATCCTGCTTTTCCAAGCCCTCCATCACGCAGACAAACTCGTCTCCGCCCAAACGGGCCAGCAGATCGCCTGGCGGGACATGGGCAAGCAGCCTGTTGGCCACTGCGATCAACAGCAAGTCGCCTATGTGGTGGCCCTGTGTATCGTTGACATCCTTGAACCTGTCCAGATCGATAAACAGCAACGCCAAACCATGTTCGCCCATCGCGGAGCGGTCCAGCGCATGGCTCAGCCGTTGCTGGAATTGCAAGCGGTTGGGGAGGCCAGTCAGGGTATCATGGTGAGCCAAGCGATCCAAGGTCGTCTCGGCGCGGCGGCGCTCGGCAATTTCATCATGATAGTTCGCATAATCTATATTATGTCAAATCATCAGAAGGCGGATTTTGAAGCGTATGCTTACGATGACACTGACACGCATCATGTCGTTTCTGTACAACACACGGGAGAAACTGGCACCTCGCAAACTTCGACCCGCAGCAAGATGAGACCGATCGCAAACTTCCCTTGCAGCCCGGACGACCTCTACCGGGCTGTTTGTTTTGGTGACATTGAACAAATGGCTGCTGAACTGGGCGTCACTGCGCAGCAGCTAGCCTACTGGCGACGCGGACGCGAGCCGGTGCCGAAAGCGGTCTACTTATGGCTGAATCACAAATCAGACACGGCGCTGGGTAGTCAGTTCGGACCTTTTCGCGGATTTCGACTCAGCCAGCACGGCGACGCCCTGGAATGCCCAGCAACCGGCGTCCGCATCCCTTACGACGAAATCGCCATGCTGCCAGAATATCGACGGCTGAATCGGCTTGTAACGCAACAGACCGAACTTATCGAAACGCTCATGACCGAACGCGACTTCTACCGCAGCAACTGTCACCAGCAGGCCCGCGCCGGTTGGCTTATTAACCAGATTTTCCCACTCGATAGAAAAAAGTAAAATTTCCCACTTCTATTTCCACAAGCAATGACAAACACGTAGAGGTATGATTGACACCCTCGAAGAAAGCACCGGAGCAAAGCCAATGACAGGCTTCCTTGTATTCCTAACCATCATGATCGGGGCAGCTGCTGCACTCAAAAAGAACAAGCCAAAGACCACTAAAAAGCCGCCGAAAACAGAACTGCAGATCAATCCAATACCACCGCAACCACAGCCTCAACGCCCGCAAGTCCAGCGTATCAACGCGCAAGAGATCGAAAATGCCATTGAAAGCGAGCCGGAAAAAAAGATCGACTTCGGAAATGCAAGGTTCGTATTAAAGAGAAAAACAATTCTCACCGAGCGGGAAATCGAGTGTTACCAGCGCCTAGTCAAAAGTCTGTCACCAAATTTCCTTGTCTTCCCGCAGGTCGCCTTTAGCCAAATCCTTGATGCAAAAGGCGGAAGCTACAAGCAAAACATGTGGCTGCACAGAACCATGAGCCAAAAAGTGGCGGATTTTCTGATCTGCAAAGCAGACTTGACCATGGTTGCCATCATCGAACTAGATGACAGCTCACACGCAGGAAAAGAAGACAAAGACCGCCAGCGCGACAGCGTGGTACGACAAATCGGCCTACTTCCATTAAGACTGCCGAGAACGCCGAAGCAGGAGCTACTAGACCGCTATGCAGAAATCTTGCAAAAGCTGCACAGCCCAACAAACCGCGAAAGCGTTACAAGCTAAATACAAACCAGCCCTCGCCGGGCAGGCGTCCCCGGGTGATGTTTTCAACATCATCCAGGGAGCGCTAAAGGGTATCAGATCGCAGGGCGTCAACGACTGGCCGCCGCTGCGCGGTCTCCCGAGCCAGTCATTGACACCCCGAAAATATCCAGCGCGCCCGATGGCGCGAATACCTCTCATTAAAAACCACTCTTGATCGACAATTCACGCTTCGGATAACGTGTATGGTCTTCAAGAGCGTAGACGTGCGATGACGCCGACTGTGACGCATCCATGCGAACCGGAGGCGGCACAGACTGGCCTGTCCCTGATTTGTTGTCCTGGGCTTTGCCCCATTGGTCTATCGGCCACGCGGTTACAACATGAGGTCCGCCCGTGCCATCCATGCGCGTGAGTACAACATAGTCGCCGCGCAGTTCGTAGCGATAGCCGAAATAGACCAGACCAGACAAGCGGAACTGTTCGCGGACGTGGTAGGCCTCGTCCATAACCTCTACCAGACCGTCAGTTTGCTTGGCGTTGCGCACCAAAACGGCAAGCCGCGGGCGATATTTGGTCAACATGCTAGTAACGTAGTCTGCAGGTTGCTGACTGGTATTCTCGTTGACGCCCTGCCCTTGCACCGGCTTGACCTGCTGCGCGCCGGTAGCGCTAGTAACAGCAGCCGTAGCCGAGACCGCAGCGCCCTGCCCTTGCGTCTGAGTTTGCGCATTGCCTGCCAGCGGCGCGGACCCATGAAAGAAGCCCCACAGAAAATAAACGGCAGCGCCAGCCAACAGCACAAACAACGGGATAACGGTAGTGAACAGCTTGGACCTGAAGATACTGGCGCGTTCGTCCTTGAGATTGCCCTTGTTATTAACGCCATCGACGTGACTTTTGTAAATCCCGTAATATTTCTGTTCGTACCGTTCGACACCGCTTTGCACTTTGGCGAACTTGTCAGGGCCGGAGCGCTCATTCATCACCCACTGGTAACGACCCTCGGCACCTAGCGCAGACAGCTTTTTGAAATAAATCAAGCGCTGGACGCGATCGCGCCAAAATGCATGGATATTCTTAAATGCTTGACCACACAACACAACGTCAATACCGCGCTGGCCATGCTGGGTAATGAATTCGACTTGAGCGGGACTCAACTTAAACTTTGACGGGTGAAAATCCTGCACTTCATCGAAAATGACGAGGCAGTCATTAACCGCAAATTCGTGAATATCGCCTGATTTCTCCCACGGAACCTGAATCAGCAGTTTTTCAACGGCGTCCAATTCCATTTCAAGAATCGTGGCAACTTTTTTATGATTCAGGCCCTTTATATTCGTGACAACAACACGACCATTTTTGATGGCGGGTAACGCCTGTTTAACCATAGCCTCGTAGGATTTGCCAGCGCGGGGCAGGCCCTCATGAAAAACGATCATTTTCGAATAGCCCTCCTGATAAACTTACGGCCCTTATATTCGAATACCGTTCGATACACACGCGGTCGAACGTATTTAATGTAAAAAAATTCAAAAATGCCCTTAAAAAACACAAATGACATTCCAAATATCATTCCCAACAAAACCGCCATCGTGACAGTGTAAAACATGGTGAACCTAACAATATGGTCCAAATCCTGAAGGGTCACTGAATAAGTCATTTGAGTGCCATCCATACAAAAAATGCCATAAACAATAACACCATAAATAATTCAATGATTTCTGCCGTTATCATGTCATCACCATTGGAATAGCGTTACAAACTTGCGAATTACGCGAAACACGTAAGCCGCGCCAATAATAGACATCCCCGTTGCAAATCCCGTCACGCCGAGAAAGTAAAGAATGTCCCCGCCCAAGCCATCCAAGAACGATTGCAAGCCACCCGCAAGCGCTTGCGGAAAGGGTATTAGCGATATGATAAACGTGACCAGATTCAAAAGCTCACCGAATATTTTCACCGCGACATCGTAAAGCATATCCGGGATGGATTTTAAAATCGCCATCATCAAATTGATGCAGTTCTGAAAAAAGGCTGTCATGAATTCCCCTTATTCAATGGCGCGACGGAAAGCGAAGAACGCACACATGACGCACCAAACGCCATATATGACGTGGAACATATTCTGCGCTGGCTGAGAACAAAACTGATCTATCGTTACAGGCGGGAGCGACCCCGCACCATCAATCTGAATGGCCGGGATCGTATAGGTCGGGCACGCACCCGCGCCGATAGTGATCTTGAAAAATCCAGCCGTCGCATTCACAAATGGCGTCGCGGTAACAGCCTGCTGAAACGACTGGAATTTACTCTGAAATGTATCCTTATTTGGCGTATAGACTTGCGGCATTTGTATAACCGTCGTGAAATTGGCGAAAAAATCTTTCATCGACGCCGCTACATCTTTGAGCGTACCATCTTGCGCCACACCGCAGGTATTCACGTCATTACACGTAATATGAGTTTGGCCTCCATGTCCAGTATCAGAACCGGTTCCGGTTCCCGTGCCAGGATCAGTACCCGTACCCGGCTTAGTACCCGTGCCAGCGCCCGGAACGCCAAGAGAAACGCCGTTAGTCGTATTGCCCTTTTCAACGCCCTGCCCTGTAACCACCCCACCCGCTATATTCGTAACATAGGTTTGATCATTTGCAGCATCATACTGTTTAACCTGAATACCACCACCAATAGGGAACGAAACAGCTGCAGGTTTATCAGGGTTATTTTTGGCAGCATCTTTTGACATATAAAGTTTTATATTGTCATTCGAAACTACTGAAAATGTGCCGTTTTTCATTGTTATACCACCATCAGAACCCACAGCAGCACATGCAGGATTTCGCATATCAACAGTAGGCTTATCACCAGTAGCATCAACCTGACACGGATTTCCGGGAGGCATAGGCACCTTACTAGCATCCGTCAACCCACAAGCCGAACCATTGACATCATAACCCGCAGGACACGGAGAGGATGGCGGAGCAATATAAACTGGATGGCCAGAACACATGAATGGATTACCATTTGCACAAACACGACAATAATTTGCACCCCATGTTGCATTATCTAACGTCGCGCCGGGACCCAAATCTGAACAATATTGTGCAGGATCTGGACCTGTAATTTTTGATGTAGACGACGGCGGAACAGGTTTTCCCGTCGACGAATCACGCGACCAATTACCACCCGCACTAGTTGCAGGCTGTCTCTTATACACATCTGACGCTGCCGACGACAGCACGAAAAAAAGTTTTTTGGGGGGGGGGGGGGGGGGGGGGGGGGGGGGGGGGGGGGGGGGGGGGGGGGGGGGGGGGGGGGGGGGGGGGGGGGGGGGGGGGGGGGGGGGGGGGGGGGGGGGGGGGGGGGGGGGGGGGGGGGGGGGGG